>JAUUNJ010000584.1 GCA_030844625.1 Roseburia sp.
AGACCGCCCGAAAAACAAAGCGTGCGTAACAGGCTCAGACAGCTTCAGGAAGAGAGTAAACAGAGTTCTCAGTCGAAGCAGAGAAAGAAATCCCAAGGCAGGGACAGATAATCACGACATAGGAAATCAACACCGCAGGGCAACCTGCCTTGCGGTCTTACATATATATCAGAGCATAAGAAAACACCCTGCAAGATTTTTTTCGTCTTGCAGGGTGTTTTCTTATGCAATCCAAACTCAACAGAAACCTGAAAGTTTTCTACGCATCGCTTTTCTATTTTGGGTGGAATTTGTTAACGAAACTAATTCATCTATATCTAAACAAGTGCGTCCTTTAAATTCCACACGAATGTCTTTTGCTTTTAATATCAATTCTATAACATTTTCCTCCTGTCTATAATCGCATGTTTTCATTTGCTTGTACGCAGGGAAAACCCTGCGATTTTAGCAGGAAAAATTACATGAAAATTAAATACATAAAAATGGCCCTCCTATGAATTTTATTTTAAATCTAATTTTCTAACCTCAGTTATCATGGGGCAAACTATAGCAATGCCAATAATTAAAATACCTGATAGTAAAAACCAATGATTTACACCGATTTTATCAGCAAAGAATCCAGAAAGAATTAACCCAATTGGCATAGCAAGTGACATGATACTTCCGATCAAAGAAAATACACGTCCTAAATATTCAGGCTTAATTTTCTCCTGAAAAAGAGCTGTTTGCACACCGCTATAAAACGGCACCGAAAGCCCCATTATTGCACAGCAAACTACAAATATAACAAATCCACTTGGAGGAAGTATTCCTGAAACGGCTAAACTGGCCCCCATTATAAAAAACGAACCTGTTATTAGTAGTACACGCTTTTTGAAACTTCCTAATCTCCCCAATAGTAAGCCTCCTACTAGCATTCCAGATGCAAAAGCGATTTCGGTAATAGAAATATGCACAGGTGTTCCATTAAAGTATTCCATGCTTATTAAAGGAAATAGTGCATTAATTGGCATATAAACAAAAGTATATATTGTTCCTAAGAGTAATAAGGCAAATAATCCTTTGTTTTGTCTCAGTACGACAATTCCTTCTTTCATTTCTCTTATGAAATTTGGTTTCAAGCTTTGCACTTGATCGCCCAGCTTAGGAATCCGTACAATTGCCACCGTAATAGACGCAATCACAGCACCTAATACATCGATGGCAATAATAGCATTTAAATCCCAAACAGAATATAACAATGCTGCAACCGCCGGACTAACAATATAGCTTATAGACTGCAAAGACTGACTATAGCCTGCGCATTTCGTAAGCTGCTCTTCTGGTACTAAAAGTGGCGTAACCGCATTGAGAGCCGGGGTGTGAAAAGCCGTTCCAATGCTACGGATAAACAATACTACCATAACCATCCAGATAGGTAGCTCCATATACAATGCAACAATAGCAAGCACTGCACCAGCTGCTGCGATAATTAAATCAGCACCAATCATTATCTTCTTCCTATCATGACGATCCACTAATACACAAAAAGCTGGTCCAAAGACCGCATAGGGTAAAAAACATACTAGTGAAGCCATAGACA
>JAUUNJ010000036.1 GCA_030844625.1 Roseburia sp.
CAGATTTTGTATGCAAATAAAAAAGAACCTAGCTTTCACTAGATTCTTTAGCAGGGGTGGTAGGAATCGAACCCACCTCTGGAGTTTTGGAGACTCTTATTCTACCGATGAACTACACCCCTATCTGCAATTTTGCACAAAGATATTTATACCATAATCCCTTCTCCTTGTCAACCAAAAAGAGCGAAACTTGAAGAAACTTGAAAACAAACAGAGAAAAATTCAGGCACATTTGGAAGATGGGGTTCTTACTTAAATCTGCTCTTCCGCCTCTTTTATATTATTTACGCCCACCAGTTCTATTCCTGTAACTTCTTTCAGGGATTTTACGGATACTGCAGGAAGAATACATTTTTTAAACCCTAGTTTCTTTGCTTCCAATACACGTTGTTCTGCCTGGGATACAGCACGAATTTCTCCGGCAAGACCTACCTCTCCAAAAACAATTGTATCCGAATCTATCACACGGTTCTTGAAACTGCTGAGCAATGCCATTACCAATGCCAGATCAAGTGCCGGCTCATTTATCTTCATTCCACCTGCTATGTTAACATATGCATCATAATCTCCCATTTGAATACCGATACGTTTCTCTATAACTGCCATTAAAAGATTTACCCTGTTATAATCCGTTCCCACAGCCGTTCTCCTTGGCATTCCAAAATTGGTATGTGATATTAGCGCCTGAATTTCCACTAATATAGGACGTGTCCCTTCCATAAGGCACGCCACTACAGAACCGGAAGCATCCTTCGGTCTTCCCTCCAGCATAAATTCCGATGGATTTAACACCTGTTTCAGTCCCTCTGTACGCATTTCAAAAACACCAATCTCATTGGTTGAACCAAATCTGTTCTTTACACCACGGATAATTCTGTAGGACGCATGGCGGTCTCCCTCAAAGTAAAGTACCGTATCTACCATGTGTTCAAGGACACGAGGTCCCGCTACCACACCTTCTTTGGTCACATGACCTACAATAAATATGGGAATGGTGTTACCTTTGGCAAGCTGCATCAGCGTATTGGTTGATTCTCTCACCTGACTTACACTGCCCGGAGCAGAACTGATATCTTCACGATATATAGTCTGTATGGAATCAATTACTACAGCATCCGGCTTAACCTCCATAATAACTGCCTCTATGACATCCAGACTGGTTTCTGCCAAGAGTTCCAGAGCATCCGAAAACTGCCCCATTCTGTTGGCACGAAGCCTGATTTGCTTAAGAGATTCTTCTCCTGATATATAAAGTATTCTCTTGCCACTATTGGACATATTACGACACACTTGTAAAAGAAGAGTGGACTTTCCTATCCCCGGATCTCCGCCAACTAAAATCAGCCCTCCGGGAACCACTCCACCTCCAAGAACTCTGTCCAATTCACTAAAACCAGTGGAAAATCTTTCCTCATCGTTTGCCGTCACCTGATTAATTGCCACAGGTCTGCTGTTTAAACAATTTCGTTTCACTATATTTGATTTTGGTCCCACAGGTTCTTCCACAAAGGTTCCAACTTCCTTACATCCGGGACATTGCCCCAGCCACTTGCCGGATTCATATCCACACTCCTTACAAAAAAACACTGTCCTGTTTATTTTTGCCATTTATCTTCCTATCCTGCTTTAAATATGGGAAACCGAAAGCATTCGATTTCCCATATACTTTTACCATAAAATTTATACAGCCATCAGTTCCCATTTATGCTGCTGTAATTTTAACCTGTGTTAATGTTCCTTTAGATAAGTCTGCGTCAAATGTAATCTTGCCGCCAATATCTGTTTTTGATACACCTAAATCTCTATCTCCAACAGTAATCTTGTATTCTTTATTAGATTCAAGTTCTAAAGTAATCTGTGTCTGACCTGTGCCATCTACAAAAAAGTTTACTTCATCTGCTGTTTCCTTAAATACATTTACTGCTGTTCCAGGAATTGATTCATATACAAAAGTTCCGTTGCGTTCCAGCTTTGTGATTTCATTAAATGTCTTTACCTTATACATATCACCTGCCACCTCAAAATCTGCCAGCTTGGTCTTCTGTGGTAATTCGTAATTTCCAAAACTGATTGTTCCGTTGCTTTCTTTTCTGATTAATTCCTTTACTACTGCCATTTTATTTCATCCTCCTGTTTATAGTCATTGCAATATGACTTTATCTT
Source organism: Roseburia sp. (assembly GCA_030844625.1). GTDB lineage: Bacteria > Bacillota > Clostridia > Lachnospirales > Lachnospiraceae > Eubacterium_G. The sequence goes on from JAUUNJ010000036.1 coordinate 2,164, forward strand.
ATAAAACTGTACAATAAACCGTACCTTTTATTTATATGCTGACTGAGATTCAGCACAATAGCCTGTTGTTCTATTACTGTGCCACTGTAAAAGTGACTCTTTTATTTCTGTAAGAAACCGTAACCTTATCACCGCTTTTGACCTTTCCTCCAAGAACTTCTTCTGCAAGTGCATCTTCTACTTTACTCTGAACCATTCTTCTAAGAGGTCTTGCTCCATATTTCTTATCATAACTTTCTTTAGCAATTGCATTCTTAAGCGTATCGGTAAATTTAAGTTCAATCTGCATCTGGTCGCTTACCTGCTTTGCCAGTGACCGCAGCATAATATTGACTATGCTTCTCACATCCTTCTCATTCAATGCATGAAATACAATAATATCATCTATTCTATTGATGAATTCCGGTCTGAACATCTTTTTTATCTCTTCCATGACACCGGACTTCATTTTTTCATAATCCTGCTTTTCAGAATTGTCTCTGCTAAATCCCAAATTCTTAGGGTCCACAATTCTCCCGGCTCCCGCATTGGAGGTCATTATGATAATTGTATTTTTGAAGCTTACCTTTCTTCCTTTGGAATCGGTAATCTGTCCATCATCCAGAACCTGTAACAATATATTGAATACATCCGGGTGTGCCTTTTCAATTTCATCAAAAAGTACTACCGAATACGGATTACGTCGAACCTTATCACTTAACTGTCCTCCATCCTCAAATCCTACATATCCCGGAGGAGAACCTATTAATTTTGATACACTGTGCTTTTCCATGTATTCAGACATATCAACACGGATCATTGCATTTTCCGACCCAAAGACCGCCTCTGCCAAGGTCTTTGACAGTTCCGTTTTTCCTACACCGGTAGGTCCTAAAAACAGAAACGAACCAATAGGTCTGTTTGGATTCTTAAGTCCCACACGACCACGTCTTACTGCCTTTGCCACAGCCGTAACCGCCTCTGACTGTCCTATGACCCGCTTGTGCAGAATTGTCTCCAACTTTAATAATCTCTGCTGTTCATTCTTTCCCAACTTGGTAACCGGAATGCCGGTCCACATGGATACAACTTCCTCAATGGAATTCTCTGCTATTACCGGACGATATGCTTTTTCTGTACCTTCCCATCTGGCAATCGCCCTATCCAGTTTATCCTGTGCCTTATCAAGTTCCTTTTTAATCGAAGCTGCTGATTTAAAATCAGAGTGTCTGATACACATTTCCAATTCAAGATTTAATTCGGAAACCTGTATTTCTTTATCAGAAACAGCTTTTGGCTTAGGGATTTCCCTGATTCTAATCTTTGAACATGCCTCATCAATTAAATCAATTGCTTTATCCGGAAGATTTCTGTCATTAATATATCTGACTGATAATTTGACTGCTGCCTCTATTGCCTCATCTGAAATTGTAACATTATGAAAATCCTCATAAGCATTTTTCAATCCATGAAGAATGGCTTCTGCTTCTGCTTCTGTGGGTTCTTCCACAGTAACAGGCTGAAATCTTCTTTCCAATGCTGCATCTTTTTCAAAGTATTTTCTGTATTCAGCAATAGTGGTCGCACCAATTACCTGAAGCCTGCCTCTTGTGAGAGAAGGTTTCATTATGTTCGAGGCATCCATGGAGCCCTCGGCTCCGCCTGCACCAATAATCGTGTGAATTTCATCAATAAATAAAATTACATTGCCTGAATTCTCCACTTCTTCCATAATTTTCTTGAGACGTTCTTCAAATTCTCCTCTGTATTTTGACCCTGCCACAGCACCGGACAAATCCAGACTAATCAGTCTCTTGCCCATCATTGTTTTTGGTACCACGCCCTCTACAATTCTCTGGGCGATCGCCTCTACTATGGCTGTCTTGCCTACACCCGGTTCTCCGATCAGACAAGGGTTGTTCTTAGTTCTGCGACTAAGAATCTGAATAATCCTCTGTATCTCATTATCACGTCCTACCACCGGGTCCAGTTGCCCGGCATATGCCGCCTTAGTCAAATCTCTGCCAAATCTGTCAAGGGTCGGTGTCAGCGACTGTGATGAATTTCCTTTTGTCTTTCTGTCTCTTTTTATATAATTTTTTATCTCTCCAAGATCCTGATTGGTCAGTTTCAGAATATCCGCACATATTTTCTTCATGCTGATTCCAAAACTGTTCAGAATACAATGTGCTTCACAATCCGGATCTGCCACAATTGCAAGCAGTATATGCTCTGTACCAATCTGAGGCAATCCCTGTTTCACAGCTTCACTTCCCGCTCTTCCAAGCAGCATATGGGCTCTGGAAGTCGGTTCTATTTTAGCTCTGCTTCTTCCTCTGGTTACTGTATGGGATTTCACTTCCATATCTTCTTCTATGGCTCTGATAATATCGTTATATACTAAATTATAATTATATAAAATATTAGCAGCAACACCGTCTGTAACCTTTGCCAGTCCCGCCAGTATATGTTCTGTGCCAATGTAATTCATTCCAAGATGAATGGCTGTTTCTTTTGCATATCCTATAGCCTCAATGGTCTGCTTGGTAAACTTATTGCTTTCCATAAGATGTCCTCCACTTTACCTGTTTAGGATTACAGTGTAACTGAAAAATATGTCTATTATTTAAACTTTTTTTAAAGTTACGCGGTATTATAATTATACCCTAAATTCATTCAAAGGTCTATATCTGCCTGCAAAAGAAAAATCCCGAACTATTCATTATTATAGTCCGGGATTTTTCTTACATATGCAACAGTTCAAACGTGCATGCATATCCGCTTTATAATATTTCTTTTGTTAATTCAAATCAATGAACTCAAAGTCATCATCATCTTCTTCCACTTCATCCTGCTCATCTGGAAGCATTGACTTTAATGTTTCCTTTAAATCTTCCTCAGCTTCCTGCTGCGCTGCCTCCGTATTCTTTTCAATTTCTTCTGGTGTTGCAACTTTTGGTTCATCCTCTGTAATGTCAATTAATATCTCATCTTCATCATCAATTTCACCGCCATAAAATCCGCCTTCTGACTGTTTATCAGTTCCAAAGGTAGGTTCATCGCCATAAGTCCTGTCACTGACATTTTTTCTTCCCAAAAACTTGTGCTTAGATGGCTCTTCCACCGGTTCATCAAGCTCATCTGCTTCACTATTCTGAACTTGATTTTCTTCCAGGTCAGTTTCCGTTTCTTCTATTTCTTCTATTTCTTCTATTTCTTCAAGCTCTTCATTAACAATTTCATCATCCTCATCTGAATTTTCCAATTCCTGATCATTGCTAATATTCATGCCTGATTCATCATCAGACACACTGTCATACTTATTCTTTTTTCTTTTCTTTTCATTCTTGCCTGTCTTAATTTTCTTTTCTTTTTTGTTAAGAGTCAGATTAATAATTACAAAGATAAGAATTATAATTACAATCGCAAGTCCACACAATACCTTCAATAAAATATTATATTTATCTACAAGACTGTTATATTTATTCTGAAGATTTTCATATGCCTTATTTGCAGCCTCTGCCTGAGTATTTGCATCTGCTGAAACAAGATATCTCTGGAAACATTTTTCATTATTATCATAACAGTAAAGAGAAGTATCACCATTCCAGTTCATTGCATAAACAAGATACATTCCCTCTTCTTCATCCAGAACCCATGCCTTAACTTCCTGATCTATAATCGTAACAGTCTTTTTATCATAATTCTTCAGCAGTCCGTCTGTTTCTTCCGGATTAACAATTGTGTACATTCTGCTCTTTATCTGAATATTGTTCATTTGATAGAACTCATTGGAATCGGAATTGTAAATATAAAACCCTTCCGTATCATCATTATAGAGATAAAATGCTGTCAAATCCTTTACTTCACCTTTAATGCAGGAATATTTTTCTCCATCATATTCTGCTGATGATTTTTTAAATCCTTCAGGAATTGCACTTTTGCTGAAAGAAGATGATATTTTCATCTCCTTTTTGCCAACCTTTACGGTTTTATCACCATCTTTTTTATCAGTTGTACTGTCTCCGTTATCCGTTGCACTGTCAGGTGCTTTATATGTGGCTTCTTCCGCTTCTGTCAGTTTCGTCGTGTTTAACGTGTACTTATTTACCACACCTGCCGCTGATGTAACATCAACAATTGTAAGGTTTTTCCCGAAATCCATTTTTGTATTAATTCCATCTTTTTCAATACTCCATGTTGATGTGGAATCTGCAGTAGTTGCCTCGATTGAAATAGACACTGTATTTGACAATACAGTTAAATCATATGAATATGTAGTAGAACTAAAATTCATAGGGATTTCGGTTTTATTTCCTGCCGCATCTACTGAATAAACCTTCATGGTCTTTAAATCAGTTGTGGTATCCCCACTTACAAATACAGTTGTAGCAAACATCATTGCCAATGTAAGTGTCACCATAAGCATTGCTCTGAACTTTTTCATATCATTTCCTTCCTTATATCTCAGTTTCTTATGTAGCCTGATTGCTAAGCCTCATCAATGGCTTTCCCAATATCGTTTCTCATGTATTTATTTTCAAATCCAATTAATTTGGTCGCTTCATAGGCATTAGCGCGGGCTTCTTTCAGATTGATTCCCTTTGCAGTTACCCCCAGAACACGTCCTCCATTGGTAACAATTTTTCCATTCTCTAATTTGGTTCCGGCATGGAATACATAATATCCTTCCTTTTCGTTAAAACTTTCAAGACCTTTGATTTCGAATCCTTTTTCATAGGAAACAGGATATCCGTCGCTGGCAAGAACAACACATACTGCCGCATTATCTTCAAACTCTAGATCAATCTTGTCAAGAGTTCCATCAACACATGCCTCAAATACTTCCACAATATCATTTTTCATTCTTGGAAGAACAACCTGAGCCTCCGGATCACCAAATCTTGCATTATATTCCAGCACTTTTGGTCCTTCTTCCGTAAGCATCAATCCAAAGAAAATAATCCCCTTGAATTCTCTTCCCTCAGCAGCCATTGCATCAACCGTTGGCTGATAAATATATTTTTTACAGAACGTATCCACCTCTTCCGTATAGAATGGACTCGGAGAAAATGTTCCCATTCCACCTGTATTAAGTCCCTGATCTCCATCTTTTGCTCTCTTGTGGTCCTGAGCCGATGTCATAATTTTAATTGTCTTTCCATCTACATAGGAAAGAACGGAAACTTCACGTCCTGTCATAAATTCTTCTATTACAATAGTATTCCCTGCGCTGCCAAACTTTTTATCAAGCATTAATTCCTTAACGCCATCCATTGCCTCTTCTTTAGTATTGCAGATCAGAACACCCTTTCCAAGTGCCAGTCCGTCAGCTTTCAAAACAATCGGATACTTGGATGTTTCAAGATACTTCATTGCATCTTCCGGTGTATCAAAATTCTCATATGATGCTGTTGGAATGTTATACTTCTTCATTAAATCCTTTGAAAAAGCCTTTGATCCTTCCAGAATTGCAGCATTTTTTCTAGGTCCAAAGACTCTTAAGCCCGCTTCCTCGAATTTGTCAACAATTCCGCCTACCAATGGATCATCCATTCCCACAACGGTTAAATCTATTTCTTTTTCTTTTGCAAAGTCGACCAATTTTTCAAATTCCATCGCACCAATATTTACACATTCAGCAATCTGACCAATTCCTGCATTTCCCGGCGCACAATATATTTTGTCAACCTTAGGGCTCTTAGCAACTGATGCTGCGATTGCATGTTCTCTTCCGCCGCTTCCAACAATAAGTACCTTCATTTTCAACCTCTCTTTTCTTTATACTGCAAGTATCATTCCATGCTTCACTTTTAACTCTTTATATCTTTCCGTTTGCGATATCATCAATGGCCTTTGGGAGGATCTTCCATTCAGCCTGTTCCATAACACGTTTCTGAAGCACTTCAGGAGTGTCTCCAGGAAGAACTTCAACTGCTTTCTGGTATATAATTGGTCCGGTATCTGTACCTTCATCCACAAAATGAACTGTAGCTCCGGTCACCTTTACACCACGCTCCAATGCCTTCTCGTGAACACGAAGACCATAAAATCCATTTCCACAAAATGACGGAATCAGTGACGGATGAATATTTATAATCTTATTTCTATATTTCTGAATCAGTTCTGGTGGCAGTACAACAAGAAATCCTGCCAGAACAATCAAGTCCAGATCATAGGAATCCAGTCTTTCAATTAACGCCTTGTTAAACACATCTCTGCTTTCATAATCTTTTATGCAGACACTTTCAGCCTTAATACCATTTTCAGATGCTCTGGTTAAAGCATATGCATCTTTTTTATTACTGATTACCACTTCAATTTCAGCGTTCGTAATATCTCCACACTTGATTGCATCAATAATAGCCTGAAGATTTGTTCCGCCTCCTGAAACCAGCACTCCAACTCTAAGCATATATCCTCCTTAATATTAGTGAATAATGAATACTGCACTATTAACTATTCGCTATATAAGCTCCGCTACTTTTTCTCCCGCTTCAATCTGACCCAGATCGTAGCATGTTTCTCCCGCTTCTTTCAGCGCTGCCATTGTCTTTTCCGCATCTGCCGGATCAACTGCAAGCACCATACCAATTCCCATGTTAAATGTATTGTACATCATTTCTTCTGCAATATCCCCTTCTTTTGCAAGAAGTTTAAAAATAGCCGGAACTTCATAACTGTCCTTATGGATTACAGCCTTAACACCATCCGGCAGCATTCGCGGAATATTCTCATAAAATCCGCCACCAGTTACATGGCTGCATCCCTTAATAGTAACACCGGCATTCTTAACACTCTTTAATGCCTTAACATATATTCTTGTAGGGGCAATCAAAGCTTCGCCCAGAGTCTTTCCTAATTCATCATAATATGTATTCAGTGATTCTTCTGTCATTTCAAACACTTTTCTGACAAGCGAAAATCCGTTACTGTGAACACCTGATGAAGCAATACCAATCAGTTTGTCCCCCGGCTTAATGTTTTCTCCTGTAATCAAATCCTTCTTGTCAACAACACCTACCGCAAACCCTGCAAGATCATAATCGTCCTCCGGCATCAGTCCAGGATGTTCCGCTGTCTCTCCACCTACAAGTGCTGCTCCAGCCTGCTTACATCCCTCTGCTACACCACTTACGATTGTAGCAATTTTTTCAGGATAATTCTTTCCACATGCAATGTAATCAAGGAAAAATAATGGTTCACCACCAGAACAGGCAATATCATTCACACACATTGCAACACAGTCAATACCAATCGTGTCATGCTGATCCATAACAAAAGCTAATTTAACCTTTGTTCCACAGCCGTCTGTCCCGGATAATAATACAGGTTCTTCCATTTCCTTGATTTTACTCATATCAAAAGCTCCGGCAAATCCACCAAGACCTCCTAACACTTCCGGTCTCATGGTTCCCTTTACATGCTTCTTCATAAGTTCAACCGACTTATAACCTGCCTCAATATCTACGCCTGCCTTCTTGTAATCCATAATAATTCTCCTTCTATCTATACAATCTTATGATTTCATATGGGACCTTGCCCGCTGTTCACTATCAACTTTTCACACTAATAGTTCTTATATCCAACTTCATCCAGTCTCTGCGCTTTTTCAACAACTGACTGTTTCATTTCTTCACTATAATTCTTTAATTTTGCCAGAAGCTGGCTGTCTGATGTAGCAAGAATCTTCGCTGCAAGAATTCCTGCATTCTGTCCACCATTAATCGCAACAGTGGCAACCGGAATTCCTGAAGGCATCTGTACTATGGAATATAAAGAATCCACACCGCCCAAATCAGAAGTCTTCATAGGTATACCAATAACCGGCATCGGGAATAATGCTGCACACATTCCCGGAAGATGTGCTGCTTTTCCTGCCCCTGCTATAATAACTTTAATTCCTCTTTCTTCCGCACCCTTTGCCCATTCAAAAAAGATATCCGGCTCTCTGTGCGCTGAGATAATAGTCATTTCATAATCAATTCCCATTTCCTCAAGAAAATCTGCTGCTTTACTCATTACAGGCAAATCTGAATCGCTGCCCATTACAATACCTACTTTAGCCATATTTCTCTCCTTTTCGCCATTTTTTAACACATTACATTGTAACCATAAAAATAATTGTAGTCAACGAATTTCACACTTTATTTATAATGCTTTTTTACTGCAGCACAGGCTTAATGAAACATTTCACTCTTCTTCCTGATCGAAAGCTTCATTTAAAAGTTCTGTACCTTCCAGCACAAATCTGCCATTCTTAATTATAACCATTTCCTCTCCGGCTTTTGTGACCGCTGTAATCTCTCCCAGTTCATCATAAGGAATGGTAATGTCTGTATGACAACTAAAATATGCTTTCGACGGATCTGTTTTTCTCAGTGCAGAAATTTCATTTTCCCTTGCCACAATTTCCTTTCCGTCAGGATTGTACGTCTTCACATCCTCTTCCCAACTGTAACATGTATCTCCCACCGCAAAATGGGGACCCATCTTTTCCACAATCAGAATCGGAAGTTTGTACACAATATCATATTTATTTGCAATCACATAAGCTGTAGTGTTTGTTCCAATTGCAAACTCGCCAATCGGAAGTGTATCATGATTGTACATTACATTTTCTTTAATGTATTTCTTATTTTCTTCCTCTGTGTCAAAGTTCTTACAGGTGTAATTCTTAATACATCCATCCTCAAAAGTTATTTCCAGATCTTTATATTTTAATTCGCCCAGATAAACCTGGCTTACATGAAGAACACCGTTTGTTCCTGTAAGTTTCGGAGAAGTAAACACCTCTCCCAGAGGAATATTTACATCTGCAAGACAATTTTCGAAGTTTGTCTCTTTTGACGGATTATTTAATTCATGCATCTGCACATTCATATATGTTTTGTTATCACCACGTCCCACAACGCGAACATATTCTGCCATATCCAGAGTATCAATAATCTTCTGCTGTACCACTCCGTATTTTTCGGCATCCAGTGTATTAATCTTAACCGTTTCCCGGAACATTTCCTCAAAATTATCACCAAATTCAGGAATTGGAAACGCAATAATTGTAAAACTTCTCTCATCTCCTTTGATATACTCCTGAACCAGTCTTTGATATTCTGTCATATATTCTGTGTGAAGCCTCTGCTGCTCTTTCGTCAACTGATAGGATTCTTTTTTGTTCTCCGGCTCAAATGGTGCCTCTCCAAAGATTTCAATTACTGCCGGACCTGCCATCATTGCCGCAATATCCTTCCGGCTTTCATATGCCTGTCTTGCCACTTCCAGTTTTCTTTTAACATATGCCTTATCAAGATACAGAGCCTCATCAAACTTATGATCAAACCAATACTGCTTATTTGGCAGTGTTGTGTTGTATCCTCCCGGATAAATTACAGGTTTCAGTCCCATTTCTGCAAAATTCTTAATTGATGCCCTTATGATTCTCTCGAATCCAATATTATATCTGACATCAACAGTTCCTTTTTTAGAAAGATCCTTTCCGGTATTTATAAATCCGATTCTGTAACCTTCTGTATAAACTTTTGCAAGTCTGTCTATTTCATCCTGACTCAGGCTGTTGAGATACTCTGCCATGCCTGTTTCATTAGAGCCAATATGCTCTCCATACTGATACAGATATCTTAAGTCTTTAAGGTTACTGTTCATTACGATATCTACTGCAAATGTATTGTCCGGATTAATTCTGTCATCTACCATAATATCCGTGAAAATTTCCGTATTATCTTTTTCAAAAGAATAAACCGTTTCTTCTATATCTTTATATTGAACTTCATCAAAATTCTCAAAATAATTATATATTTCAATAAACAGTTCTAATCTCAATGTAACAAGTTCCAGTCTGTTCCTATAAACATTTCTGACTTCTGATCTTATGGTGGTATACACATAACATAGCAGTTGTCCGTATTCCGTTCCCAGCTTTTCTTCAGCATACTTTGGATTTGCATAACTTGTACTATAATTTTCTCTATATATATCACGATACAGTCTGTCATTGAATTTTTCCAGTTGTTCTAAACTGTATTCATTAAACTTCCCTTCTTTCATAAGACCGTAAAGTTCATCTATTGTAAGAATATATTCTGCAACGTTCTTAAAATAATCCACAAAACTCTGCGGAACAATATTTTCATCTGATATTTCTTTGATTCTGTTAACTGCTATTTCATAACGCTCATTAATAATGTCCATTCCATCCTCTTTCAATCTGATTCTCAACACTTCCCACCTGAAAAGTTGTTACCATCCGGCTCATCGCCTCATAACAATGACTATTTACACAAAAATTAAATATATTCCAAGAATTCCAATCCATATAACTGCATTGGCAATCGTTCCAATATAAGTAAATCTGAGAAATTTGTTTTCTTCCTTAAAACTGTTAATTCCGATCACAAATCCTGCGGCTGCCGATACCAAAACCGCCAGCATCATAAATCCCACATAAATACCCGCATTTCCTTTCTTCAAAATAGATATGCCTATGGTAGCCAAAATGACAACCAGATTGCACAAAGCAATGAAAGATGCCGTTCTTCCACCCTGGGTATATTTCTTCAATGGAATTCTGTGTGCTTTCTTTTCTTCTTTATCTTCAAACTTCCTTACTGCCTTTTTCTTTAACACGCTTCACCCTTCTCTCATATATGTTTCCTCACTCTGGTCAGCTTCATCAAAATATATCCTGACAAACCTCCAATCGTATTCAAAAAAATATCATCCACATCAAAAGCTCCCACCTTGGTAACCAGTTGTGCAGTCTCAATCAGCACACTAAATAACATTGCAAACAATGTTACACTAATTACATTTTTGAATACTTTCTTTCGTGATACCGTAGGGAGTAAAAATCCAAATGGCATAAAGCATACGATATTTCCAAGCAGATTGACAATCGTAACCCCCCAGCCATAAGTATGTCTCATTTCCCAGAATCTTGTTATTTCTTTAAATAATGTCAGGTTATATCTATACTCATCATTTACCATTGTCCTGTCCAGAGTTTCCGAAAAAAACATAAAGTAAAGTGCCAGTATCATATACACTATAAACAGTACCCTTCCCCAAAAGCGTACCCTTCTATTTGTTTTTGTCAATTTAATTCTCCCGACTATTGTACTCCATATTGCTCATAATATTGTA
>JAUUNJ010000585.1 GCA_030844625.1 Roseburia sp.
CATCTGCACCTCTCTTTATTAACTATTCATCTTAAAATGCTTCAATGCCTCCACATGCGGTATCATTATTTCAGACCTCAACATCCCGCGAACCCGCATAAACACTTGCTTTTTACACTCTTTGTTATTTTGCCATGTTTAATCAATGCTACTGTCTAAATTTGGCGTACAGACCGTTTGAATTGACTGACGTGTGACGGGTGCGCCGATATTTTCTAGCACCATTATAATGCAAAAACAGTGCAAATACTGCTGTCGGATTTGGTAATATATCGGTCCGCAGATTTGTTTTGAGCAGTTTTATGAAGGGAGTTAACACCCTCAGTGTCCGCTTTTGCAGTTTCAATGTCCACTTTACGTTTCAATAACATTCTAAAAATTCTTCCAACAACGCTCTTTTAAGAATGCGCCAATGACCTCTAATGGCTCACCTTCATAATATTGCACCAATAACTTCTTAAATTCCGGTACATCCTTTTCCGGTATAACTAAAAATCCCATACCTTGTGCAATCAGATAATGATTGGCAAAAATAACCGATGCTCGCTTATTTCCATCTTTGAACACCTGCGTTTTCATACAGTACATACATAACTCAATCGCTATCTCTATTGGCTCTTTATCCCGACTTCTAATTTCATCTATTCGCTCGATAACCACTGTTTCAATAGGTAATGGTGGTACATAGCTTGTTCCGCCTATCTGCACAGGAATACCACGAATACGACCTCCATCATAAAAGAAACCTTCATTAACCAACTTTGCAATATGACAAAGCATATGATAATTACTTTCACTCTGAATCACATCTCTATCTAAGATAAATTCCCAGGCGTGTTTCAAATTAAGAATCTTCTGCACATCCGTAGCCGATACCCCATGGACTTGTCCATTCTCGATAATATCCTCCGTTTGCGGAAATGTCGTTGCGACACCTTCTAACACTGCCTGATCATAAATGTTCGCTTTCAAATTTGCTCTGGCAAAATCCAAATTTTGTAATACTCTCGCTGAAAGTTCTTTATCTTCGTAACCAAGTGCCGCTAAATCTTTATTGATTTTACGAATGGCTTTATTTAAATCTTTGCGTTCCTTGGCATTACGCAAAAGCAACTGATATAGTTCATCTGAATATACGTCTACATAAGTAGAGGTCAATTTACCTGCTACTCGCTTACGCATATACAAGTATTTTGAGCCATTTGCTTCCTTAATTTCCGGATTTCCATCATATGGCATCAGATTAAGCCTCGTCTGTATATCCGCTTTTTGCTGTAATAATTCTTGAATTTCTGAATAATTTGCTCCCATTCATTTCACCTCTCTCTTTTTAGGGAACTTTTATGCTATATATTATATTAAAAAGTTCCCTAATTATCAAGAATTATTTAGGGAACTTTTTGACATGTTGTTTGTCGCAAAAGTTCCCTATTATTAAATTTAGTGCACCAAAAGGATTGCTATACAAATAAACATAACAAAAAATTTAACCTTACCGCATTACTTCTTAATATCTTGTGCTTTTAGTAATCTGATTCCACTCTTGCTAGAGTAC
>JAUUNJ010000037.1 GCA_030844625.1 Roseburia sp.
TGCTGCATTCCTTTTTCTGGAATTTACGAGCATTGTAGGCATTCAGTTTTTCCCGTATAGAATCATTTAATTCTGCAAGCGAGAAAAACTGTTCATTACGGAGGGCTGCAGTTATCCATGTAGATATCTTTCCTAACTTGGTCATAATTGTGACCTCCTTTACCTGTATTCACACCAATGGTGTGTAGCTACAGTATAAAGGAAATATATGTAATAGAGCTTTTAAATGTGGCTCTGAATTACCGGTACACATGGCTCTCAATCTCCGGAAAGGTGGCTCCCAAAGTCCGGACAGGCGGCTCAGAGAACCCCGGAATAATCATTTAGCGACGAATTATTTTAATTGATACATTTTCATATCATTTGACCACAATATAACGCATTTCTTTCCCTACACCAACCTTTTCAATACATCCTTTCTCCAACAAATCCGAAATCATACGCCTTACTGATGCTGAACTGCGACCTGAAGCCTCCGCAAGTTCTTTTAATGTAATATTTCCATTTTTAGAAATGTAATCTTTTACAAATGCCTCCCCTCGTGCTATTAAATCACTTTCTGCTTTTCTATTACGTTTCGACTTCTTAATAACCTCATTTACAACAGCTATTTGACTAGGATTTTTTCTTCTTGAAAGCCCACTTAAAAATTTTTCAACTTGTTCACAGATTTGATCAATATAATTTCTTTCTTCCTCCCAAATTGTTTTTCCAATTTCTTCATCCCGCATACCATCTATACAAGTTTTTTGACGCAATAACCAATAATTAATTATTTCCAGTTTTCTTTCTATCGAGTACAATGAATTATCAATTACTAATACCATAGCTTTCATAGGCCAATCCTCTTGCGATACCAAAAAAGACATTTCCAACATACAATTTAAAGATTTTACATATTCTTCTGTTAAAACTATGATTACATTATCGCAATTAGCGATTTGGACCATAAAATCATAAATATCGTCATTTGCGATTAACTGTGATTTATCTCTCTGTACATTGAATTCTTCCTTTAATTGCGTTTCTAGTTCATCCGCATATGTATTGCCATCTTTCCAGCAATACGATATAAAAAGGCTCTGTTTATCCACAATTTTCTTTCTCCATCATTTTTCCTAGTCTCAAGTAAGTCTCATAGAATCAGCAAATAAATGAGACTATGTGATACTGACTTTAGACTGATAATCCCTCTTATTCTTACATAAATGCTCATTTCATCGCATTTCTGCCACTTTGTTTAGTCTCATCAAGTATCAAATCTCATGATACTTTGTTAAGACTAACTCGAAACTGTATGAGACTAAGTCAAGCTTTTCACTACAAATTCCAAGTTGAAGTCTTTTTATCATAATCTGCCCCAGTTACTTTTTTGTTCTTAGCATAATCTCTGAATACCATTGCTCTTGATATATACATCTTTGTCACAGTAATATCGCTTGACATTTTAAAATACTTTGATATCTGCTCTTCGAAATATGCTATTTCCTACATCACACTACTGATATACATTGTATAGAAATTCCAGTTTCTCAAAATAACTTCCAATCTTTTTTACTTATGTCCATAATCTAACCTTATCTCTCCGTGGTTTCCGATTTATCAAAAATAATTCACTTTATAATTTTTAATAATTCGATGTCAAATATCGTACGAACATTTGCAAAATTGATTTTATGGTTTATAAAATGGATTAAACCCGGTTTTTCCTTCTTCCGTCATAGACTGTTCATGGTCTGGTGTTAATCCTAAATCGCCACTCATTTCATCATCAAATAAAAAGACTTGCAAATCATCCTTTCCTATATATTCAAAAGCCTTTTCAAATATTTTACCAATCGCTAAACTATTATCTTTATCAAACGGCTTCGAAATATGATCTATTACCAAAAAGGGTATAATTGGATATTTATTTTCTTCCAAAAGTAATTTCAAAAATCCTAGATATCCAGAAAGTTGCATTAATGTATGTCTTGCCATACTTCCAGTATAATAATTCATCTGTTCACCTTCATCAATAACTGATGGTTGTAATACATTTCCGTTTTTAAAATATTTAATTGTAAATCCCTTTTTTTCACAATCTGTTCCCACAACTTCAGAGCAATCATGTGCGGTAGAATAAAGCTCTGTGATTATTAACCCCAAATTTTTAAGTTTCGTTTCATTATCAGTATTTTGCAAAATTCTAAGTCTTTCTTTTAATTCGCGTTTTTGTTTCTTTTTTTCCTTTAAATCATCTTCATTAAAAATAATTTCATCATCAAGCAATTCTTCAATAACACTAATATATTTTGCTTTCTGTTCAACAGAATAACAGATAAATCTACTATCATTTTCTCTTATTTCTTTTTTTGTTGCCAACATTTGCTTTTTCAGGACATCAATTGTTTCATCTTTTTGTAGATACTCGCTAAAAGAAATTGTATTATTTAATTCTACAATCAGTTTCTGTATTGGTTCAATCAAATAATGATATTGACCATTTTCTTCTATAAAATCATTTAATTTTTCTAATAACAATTTTTGATTTTCACTATTCTTCTTTAATTGTTTTGAATCTTGCTTTGCATTTTCGTATACCCTTATCTGTTCTGATAAATTGTTATATACAGTTTCCAAAACAGCAATGTTATCCTTTTTTGTTTCCACCCTGTTTTCCATATTTTTTATGGCTGATAATTCTTTTCGAATTGCAGATGCATTATCCCCAGTATACCGCTTATTTATATCTAATTTTGCTAATCTAGAATTAACTCCATTTAACACAAACAGATACTTAGTTTGTTTATGTTCTAGATCTCTGATTTCTTGATCTAATTTTTCCAGTTTCTTTCTAATGCTTGCAATTTCATTTAAATTGTCATTAAAAATGTAGTTCAAAATTCCAGGAAGCTTTACTGAATATTTTACTTTATCACATTTATCAAAGAAATTATTTAGAACGCCTTGCCTAGTTTCTCCCAAGAAGTTAAATAATGTGAATGTTCTATATGAAATATCTTCTTCTACAAATTTTCTGAACTCTTTAAGTGTTTCCTCATCAGGTGTAAACACAGAATTCATCCTTTCTTTATACAAATCTTCATTTACTGGCTCCAAATTAATATCGTCTGAATAGCCAAAAAAATTCTTATTGGAATCAATTGTTCTTATAGCCTTATATTTAATATTGCAATATGTAAATTCCATTTCTGCCTTTTTTAATGAGCCACGAAACCAAGGATCCTTTGATATTGGAGCTGATGAGCCAAACATGTAATCAATAAAATTGTAAAATACTGTCTTTCCTGTACTATTACTTCCAACAAAATAATTTAGTCCTGCCGAAAAAGAATATGTATATTTCTCATCATCCAAATTATACAATGTCAAAGTTTCAATTCTAAACATTTTCCAAAACCTCCTTCAAAAATTGTCGGTCTGTAAAATTCCCACTTTCATCTAAAACATGTCTAAAAAATAACGGAATATCCATTTTAGATGGATATGATTTATCCTTGAGAATTAACAAGCCATTCTCTTCAACAACAACTATTTCTTTCTGAACCAAAATATCTATTGCTTTAACTATATACTCGATATTATAAAAATAATCATCTCGCAATCCATTCAATAATGTTAATGCCTTTATTACAATATTTATTTTTGAGTTTGCAGTAAATACCTTGCATTTATAAAATCTATTTTTCTTTAAAATGTATGCAAATACCATCACCTTATTAATTGACATTTCCTCAATATATTTTAAAATGCCAATAATTATATCACAATACACGCTTAATTGAATAACTTCAGCGTCAACATTTGTCTGCATCATTTTCATCATCCTTCCATGATATCTTTATATCATCGTCTATACTCTCTCCTGTTAAGTATATTAAAGTGCCATACCTAATTTGTTCTGTTGAGGCATAGGAATTACTACATCTTTTTGTTTCTTCAAATCTATTTCTAGGTGTATCAATATTCTCTGCTTGAACCCTATCTTTTGTTTGGATAAAATTCTCAAATGAAGTCATCTCGATACTATTCATTGCATCAACTCTACCATTTTCCAAATTCATAAGTCTGTACTGTTGATAATACTGTCTATATCCCAAATTAATTTTCATAGAAGGTTCTGATAATCCACAATATTGTAATTGCTTATATTCTCTAGTTCCAATCAATTCATTCATATATACAGGATTCGATTTAATAAAGTTCGGATAGTTCAACTCTATTTTATTATTTGTAATTCTATTACAAATCAATTCTGCTTCCTGCATGAACTCGTTATAGTCACATACATACGGAAGTCTTTTTTCTATACAAGAAAATAAATTTTTAACAACAAAATTATGCAATTCATTGATTCGTAAAATATATATTGAATCTGCTACTCCGCCCTTCATAAAAATAAATGAATACGCTCGATAAATTTCATCGTCAATTTTTTCCACATTTTCAAATCTATAATGCTGTTTTATTTCTGTAATGTACTTTAAGAATTTATTTTTGTCGCCATTGAACAGTTTCTTAACTCTCATAATAAGTGCATCACTACGCTTTTTTGTTGAATTTTGAATTTCATCAAAAAAAACATCAAAATTTATATCAAAAATACTATCTGTATTTTTGTAATCTTTTTCTGTGAAAACTATGTATTCTTCAACATCACCTCTATCTTTTAGCAATAACCAATTTAAAAGAATACCTTTTGCAACATCAACCGTGATAGTTGTTCTTTTTACCTGAATAGCAGTGTATGTATTACTTTCTGTCTTTATAGACATATACCCATTACATTTTTCATCAAAATTAGATTCGTTTAACTTCTGAATACTTACATCATCTATTGTTTCATATCCCATTCTCTCATTATCTTTTATTTTAGAAAGATATAAAAGAAACACTTTAATTTGATATGAAAACCCTCGCAAGCTGTCAATTCCAGCGCTACTAACGCAATCTATGAGTTCTAACTGATCCAATAGTTGACCTCCTTTCTTGTCCTCTTATAATCACTTTTTGTACAATATCCAATTCCGATACACCAATAATGTAATTATACCACTCAAACTCTGTTCTTAATAACTAGGGTTATTTGATGTCAATTCTTCAATTCACCTTCAAAATAAACCTGTATCCTCTATTAGGTTATTATCAAAGATTGTTTCTTCCACAACCTTAACACACTCATCTGTATGCTTCTTTATATCATCACCCCAAAACCGGATAACGATCCAGCCTTCAAACAGCAATCTCTTATTTATTTCATCATCCCGCTCTCTATTACGGGATATTTTACTTATCCAAAACTCACTGTTATTACCCTTTTCCAGTCTTGGTTTTAATACTTCCCAATCCTTCCCATGAAAAAATTCTCCATCACAGAAGATTGCTATCTTATATTTTGTCAGTACAATATCCGGGCTCCCTGGCAACTTTTTATAATTTTTACGATACCTATACCCTTTTTCCCATAATGCCTTCCTCAATATAACCTCTATTTTAGTATCTTTTCCATGAATATTTTTCATGTTTTTATGCCGTTGTTCTTTAGTTAAAACATCTGCCACAAAATCACCTCAACAATTATTTTCCATTAACTTAGCCAGCCTTTCTATCTTTCACATTTTATGCCTCACAATTTTATTCGCCAACTCATAAAAGATATCTATAAAGTATAAAATTACGATTATTCTTTATTCATCGCATTCACATATGCCAAAATTCTTTTCTTAAGTGTTTCCGTATCTCTCTCATCATTTACAACATGCATTTTCCTATGACAATTAGGACACAGTGCCACTGCATTATCTATGCTGTCATCCCCTCCATCAGCTAGTCTGACTAGATGATGCTCCTCTAGATAAGGAAACCCATTAGCATTATTAAACGGAGCAGGTTGTCCACACAAATCACATTGTCCATTTGCTCTTTCTTTTACAGCCGCTGCAATAACAGGATCTCTGTTAAACACAGTTGTATTAACACGAGACTTACCAGGTTTACCACCTCTGTTGTATGCATCATTTAACAAAGCCGCTCTATTTGCACCTCTTTTATCCTCAACCTCTTCTTCGAACTCCTGATTAAACTCTGAAACAAAATCTACAGAAGACTTTAGACTCATCAAAAATGTATAACAATTATGTCCATTTTCATTTGTTCGCAGGATTCTTAATTCTGTATAATTAGGAATCAATGTATACGCAACCACTAGAGAATAAATATCAGAGGAATTGCAACCTATAAATCCTCTGTCTAATGTAGATTTTTTTAGATACATATCAAATTCTAAATTTGATGCATGTTCAATTTCCTCTCTCCTATACTTCCATCCATCTTCGTCTATCATTTTCCATTTGTCGGAATTTCTAGTGAATTTTTTGTAATCATAAAATAAGTTAAGTATGAATTCATCTTTTATCGAATCCATATATTCTAAAAGATTTCTCTTATCGAATCTATATACATTCGATTTATTTAAAGAATATACTTCTTTTCCAGCAATTGTTTCTATTGAATTCACATTTCCTCCAAAGAAATCTATATCACTTATATTAAAATAAATTTCCCCTCCAAGTCCACTTGAACCTTTTGTTACAATATTTGAACCATATAAAGGGATATTTTCAAAAAAGATTTCATCATCATTAATTCTCTGCATTCTTTATTTCTCCTTCAATACATTAAATAAGTTTACCTATTTCCTCTACATTTTGTCCCCATGATGCATACATCATATTGTTATTCTTTCGATATCCAACACACCAAATGGTCTTGCCTAAACAAATAGTTATTAATTACGGTGAGGCCAAAAACGCTCGTATATCTATTACTTTTGGAGAGTGCGGGCTAAAACTATCATTGCCATTAATGCCATTTATATCGCTAATGTTTTTTGATTCTCTTGGCAAACAATCCTTAACAACCTTTACTTTCATTACATAGTAAAAATCCGCATTATGGTTATCTACAGACGTTAAGAAACCTTGAGAATTAAGCTGATTTACAAGTTCCTGCTTTGAAACAAGATTATTAGAAACTATATCGCAAAGAATTGGTTCTAAATCATATGTTTTTGTAATATCAATATTGTTTTTGTAAAACCTGAATGTTCCAGCTTTTGCAATATCATGGTGATGAGAATATACCGTGTTTCCCTTTATTGCATAGTAGTAGAACAGAAATTCCTTTCCTTGCTTGAGCAAATCATTCTGTTCAAGCGAGTGGTAGTAATCGCTTGGTATTTCACTCCGAATATATCCAATGACACATAATGCCTTTGCTAATCCATCTGATGAATCTACTTGCGTATTCTTAAATGCAGGCGGTTCTTGCATAACCATTTCTGCATAATACTTCAGTCGATTGAGTCGGGAATTATCTTGTCCCTTTTCTTTTATCATGTCAGAAATAAATCTGCACAGTTCCTTCTCTCCTAGCTCACTATTACTTGGCTTTATTGCAAATGCACCTACACCTGGGAGAATTTCATCATAAAGACTAAACACCTTATTACCCATATCTGCTTGTTTTGCATTTCCAGGATATAATACATAACTTCCAATCGTTCTACGAATTGCGTCATTATATGTGTGCATCTTTAAAAGATCGCCACGTTTATATGTATTTGTGACCTCTGATGCTTTCTCATCTTCTAATTCGCTGTCGTCAAAATCGGTAGCATTATCAACTTTTCCAACAAAAGAAGTTAATTCTGTAATACGATACTTGGCATCAAAATGGATATAACTTACAGCACCATCTTTGACGGCCTTACTCTCTCCTCCATCATATCCTCCCTGATATCTGCATGGAAAGATAGCTAGTGTATAATCTGGCCTGAATGGTCGTGAATACGACCCCTCATACTTTGTAGTACGAAAATCAGTTGGCACAAAAGTTCTATTATAATAAAGATTAATTCTTGTATTGAGATTTTTAATTACATATGCCTGGCATGATTTCTTTCCTTCCTTCAGTGATACAGTCAACTTACCATTATCAGTTGTGAGAAATGGTGTATCCTCTATAGTAATCGCTTCACATCCATCTATAGATTTAATTATACTGCCTAGTTCAAAGAAAAGCCAATATTCATACAGGAGAGCAACGTTTTTTGATTCTCCCTCATATACAGAATCTTCTCCTTTCCAATCAAGTCGCAGTGCCAGGTCAACCATGGAATATGCAAAAAATATATCCGAATAGCCTGCTCTCTTTTGAAGAACCTGATTATTCTGAGGCATAATCTCAAGCCTTCCAATTTCATCAAAGAAACGATCATTCAAAATATCATTCAACATCTGCTGAATATTAGCAGCTTCGCGCAAGCATTCAGTTTGCTTTTCCGCACCTGCGGACTCAAGAGATTTGATTAATTCTTCGCAGATAACTTGAAACTTCTCCAATGCATATTTCAAAAATCTATTTGCGACTGTATCAACGCTGTCCCTTTTTTTCGAAACTGCAATCGTTGACGGGAGATAATGTGTGTGCAAGTCCTCAGTCTCATATTTTCTCCATTTTTGTCCATAACTAAAAGGATGTGTAAAAATTTTCCTTGAAGGCACTCCATATCCTATAGGCTTAAATTCCGAATCTTCTATCAATATACGATCGGGATTTCTCTTTATGGCTTCAAACAGTCCTAAAAGATTCTCACTGAAACAGAATCTCCGTAAAAAGATAAATTGTTCCAGCAAGGTTCTTGAATCTTCATTCGATATGCTAAATACATTCGATGTTAATCCAGAATACTCCAATAACAATTCCGAACAATGCTCTGCAATGGATTCTGTAAGCTCAATATAATCACCTTCATAATCCATTTTATTAGGAACTACTTCAAAGACAAAATTTCTTTTTTGATTGGAATCAGAAAATGAAGCCTTCGTTCTTCCCAGGTAATTTATATACTGGAATGTGACAGAGTTCTCGTCTTCATAAATTTTCGGAGCCTTGTTATTTTCATTCTGTAAAATCGGTAACGATACGAAATCTTTGCTCTTATTATCCAGCTTGATAATATATTGCTTCGTTTCAATAAGTCGTAAAATTGGTTTTCCATCCAATCCATTTACTATATCAATAGCCTCAATATTATCTTCTGATTTAGATAAGTATACCGAATAATCTGTACCTAACTGGCAAGGTAATTCATTTTCCCAGTCTATTTTGTTGTATGTTCCGACAGGGTAAAGGTACGCATCATAATCTTCATTCACCCTGAAGCGTAATGCTGCAACCATATTTTATATAAAGCTTGCATACTGGATCTGTGCAAGTTTTCCTTTCATCTTCTCAATCTTTTCTCTGCTTAATGGCAAATTATACTCTACACACAATGTTCCCAGTTCTTCGAGCAGTCTGCCAATTTCTTTATTATTCCCGTGAATTTTAGGAAGAATCTTCTGAATAAGCTGCTCATCAATTATGGAGTAAAAATCAAAAGTTTCCTTGTCTTCCGTAAGTTCATAAGCTGCTGATAAATATTGTCGTATCTCACGAACAGTTCTATATGCAAATTCGTATCCACTCTTTTCAACAATCTCATAAATTCGCTTGAAAACGTTTTGAATTCCGACAAGTATACCTACATCCAAATTACTTTTTCCAGTTCTGATAAGTGCAGCCATTTTTTCAAATGCTTCTGCTGTTCCATCACTAGCAGGGTTGATGTTTTCATTATCTGCCGGATTAACAAATAAATCCAATACAGAATTTTCTTCCGGCTTGAATTCAATTACATTAGCCCGATCCAGTACCTTTGGACTAAACATATATGTAGTTTCATCGATATTGACTGTTCCAACCACAAACAGGTTCTCAGGATACCTAAGCAAACCTGGATATCCATCCAAAACAAACTTCAAATCTGGTGTTTCCATATGACTAAGAAAATCTGCAAAATATCTCTCTACATGACTTAAATTCATCTCATCCAGTATAATAAAAAATGGTACACTTTTATTTTCCGGAAGATTCGCTCTCTCAATCAACTTCAAAATGGCAGTCTTCTCATACTCGCCTTTACCATCAATTGCTAATGGATTGTAAAAACCAAGTATCTTTGTATTGTCCGTCCAATCTGCACCGACAGGAATCAGTAACCAGTTTTTTTCATCATTTCCAAAGTCAACCTCAAGATATTCTGCAAACTGCTTAGAAATTCTTGTTTTACCAGTTCCACTGTTTCCAGTTAAAATCACAAATGGTTTTGCCAAAAGTGATTGAATATATCTCTGAGCAAATCTTGATTTAAAACACTCTGGCAAATCAGACAATTTGAAGTCTTGTTTCAAATACTCTAAGTACCATCTTCCAAATTCTTCGTATATTTTTAAAACATCAGAATAATATGTATTTATGGTCTTCATTAATGCTTGAAGATAATTTGC
The DNA here is from genome assembly GCA_030844625.1 of Roseburia sp. GTDB lineage: Bacteria > Bacillota > Clostridia > Lachnospirales > Lachnospiraceae > Eubacterium_G. The sequence goes on from JAUUNJ010000037.1 coordinate 10,395, forward strand.
ACTTGCGGTACCATCTCCAAGTTCAGAGCTTACCCACTCGGTTGATAATCTACATTTTTCTGTCATGCCATCAACATTAATTTCATAGTCTTTATCCAAAAACACACGTTTCTTTCCACCACTGGTATTCTCATACAAGTCAGATGTTGATTTAGCAAACATATATCTAAGATAATTTCCGCCTAAATCATCTGTAATAATCTTGACATTTTTACCATTATTCTTCAGAACTTTGGAAAATCTTTCAAAATTATCTATTCGATATACACAATCCACAAGTTGACGTGCGCATTCCTTGCTTTGTTCAAAATGTAATTCCACTCGTGAAGTATCTGCTAATCGAATTTCTTCACCATCTTTGACTTCCGGATTTTCATCTTTGCCATAAAACTTACAGAAATTTGCATATGAGAATCTTTCAAAAAAATTGTGTTCAGACTTCGGATTACCGATAGGGAAGTTTGCTTTAATAAAGCTTACTTCATCTTCAATAGCATTAATATCTGATTCAGAAATATATAAATTATCATAATTTCCAACTTTTCTGTACTTCACAGGTGCAGCATATGCTTTTATTGCATTGAGTAAAATATCATCACTCTTTCCCCCGATATTCTTTTCTACAAAATCTTCAAAATTCACTGAATGGCTTTCGCTCTGCAAAATATCTTCGCAAAGACGACAATAAAGCAAAAAAGCCTCATCAGATGATTTCACATGTGGATTTGGTGCAAAATATGTCTTAAACCAAAATACAAGATATTTTGTAAGATTCTCATCATCAAATGTATATAAATAGTTGTGTATTCTAAAGCTATCTTTTGTTCTATCCTCCAAACCAAGCTGACATGCCTGTTGATAGGCGGTCCTCTTATAACCTTTTAAATTTGCCTCTGCAAAATCCTTTGCCTCCTCCCACGGAATACTTCTTGCCATATCAGGATAAACTTCAAGCAAAGCCTTAAGATTTGCCAATGTAAAATTTCTATATCTAGCAAATGGTGTAAATGACATAATTCTATTCCTCCTCGACTAAAGATGGGCAACTCTCAATAACTTTGTTCATAATATGAATCAAAACATCAACTACTATCGAATTACCTGCCTGCTGATACATAGATGTGTCTGATACTACTATCTTAAAGTTGTCTGAGAATCCCATAAGACGTAAGCACTCTCTTGGTGTAAGCTTTCTCAATCTTCCATCTGTTGTAACATAATTATCTACCCCAGCTCTATGCATTTTGTGCATGGTCGTAAGTAATGGTCTCGCAACATCTAAGTCAGTCTTTGGTTTACTATAAAAATTCTTTGTTCCTGTAGCCATTACATATTTAACTACTTTTTCGGACAAAAAATATTTTTCAAGTTCTGGTATCTCTTTCTCTTTCGCATCCTCTTCTGACTGAAAAACAAAATCCCCATGCCAATTAAACTGTTGATTCTTCTTCTGACATAGTTGTACTTCACCATCAATTTGCGTGAATCGTTTTGAAAGATTTTTTTCTTTTGTTACAAATTCTACTCCTTTCTTCGGGAGAAAATATCCTCCAGGAGCATTATTCATAAGAAAGTCCTTCATTTTTTTTCTTAACGGAATTGGATTTGGAAAACTAAATTCTTTTACCAGTTCCAAATCCTCGCGAAATCCTACAACAAATAATCGTTCTCTATTCTGCGGAATACCATAATTCTTTGAATTCAAAATTGACCATGTAAATTTATAGCCCAATTCTGAAAAAACCTGTTGCATTTTCTCCCATGTTTTTCCTCCATCATGTGTGGTAACAGCTTTTACATTTTCATAAATAAAAATCTTCGGTTTTATTTCATCAATCAGTCTGGCATACTCATAAAAAAGTGTTCCTCTTGTATCATCCAAGCCACGCTGTTTACCTACCAAAGAGAATGATTGACAAGGACTTCCACCAACAAAGAGATCCACCTGACCAGCATATTGCTTGCCATCCAGGAAGGCAACGTTCCAATGGAACTGCTCATCTTTAATATTATAATTTGCCATATATGATGCTTTTACCTTATTTCTCTTTTCCATTCCTTCATAAAGAGAATCTACATATTTCTTTCGGGCAGTCCAGTCATCACCCATGGCTACAAGCTTCTTTTGGACATCCATATAATTAATTTTCTCGTGCAATTGGCTCGCTCTCTGCGATAAATCCTGTACCTTACGAATTATCTTCTTGCCATCTAGGGCTTCTAATTTTTCGTAAGCTGAATATACCAACTCTGAAATGCTTCTCCAATCAATATCATCGCCACTCTCAAATTCAATATCTTTTCCAAGATCCTCAAGTGAATTATCTTTTTTATAGTCATTAGAAACCTCAAGTATAACCTGCAATTCTCTAAGTTTTGCCTGCTGCTCAGATCCATGTCCAAGTTCAGCTAAAAACTTTTTATATTCTTTTACTCTTGAAGCTTTTACTCCCTTCATGGAAATAACATTTTTTAAAATTTTTTCTATCAACTTCGAATCTTGTTTGGGAAACGAATCAATCTTACTTAAAACAATTTCATATTCATTTAGTGCTTCTGCTAACATGCCATCCAACTGATTTTTATACAAATCCTCGACTTCATCATTAAATTGTATCTTTTTAATAATCTTCGATAAAGCTTTTAAC
>JAUUNJ010000586.1 GCA_030844625.1 Roseburia sp.
TGCTCTTCAATTAACCGGCTTATTCCTCTGCGCTCAACATAAATGATTGCCGTAGGCTGTGGTTCGAACATCCGAAAGTACCATCGTCTTGCTCCGCGTGCCCATAACACTGAAAGAAGAAGCTGCCCGGCAATTGCCAAAATGCCTGGGAGCAGATTGGGGAAGCCTTTGGACAGCAAACAAATGATGACATACATGACTCCATCAGACAGCATTGCCGAAAGTATTTGTGAATACATGATTTCAGCGACAGAGTATATCGATATAAGAAAAGCGTCATATATGCGTCCAAAAGTGATGTAAAAAACAAGGAAAAGCAAAATCACAAGCCAATTCCCCTTCGAATAAAAGGGTGATACCACGTGATCTGCATAATAAAAAAACCAACAAACTGCAAATGGTATTGTTATTAAAATAATATTTATCGATTTTACAATTCTGAGCAGAATATCGTGTTTAAACTTATTCATTGGAATCCCTCTCGTGCACCAATATCAACCCTGCTTACTCGATTGTGCAGTGATTTCCCAATCACTCACAATCTCACTTCATTTCCCCGGAAATAAAAACATTCACTCCACTTTTCACAAAAAAATTAATGTTTTTACACAAAATAAAAGTATTATATCCATCTAATAATTATAAAAAATGGTTCCCAACAGATACACATCCTGTCATTAGAACCATTTTGAGATGGGGACAGGCTGCTCTACATCAGGAGCATCCCCGTTAAAAAGAGATTGGGCATTGCATTCAAGCTTCCCGCCCACTGCATTGTCAAACTTTCTTGTGATCAAACGCATTGCTTTCGTTAACTGAGGGGGGCGCTTATCAGGAGAATGCGTATCTGAAGCGATCACATGGACCACTCCATGCTTAATCAACCTGTACACAAAATTTCGTTGCATTGTATCTCCCACAATGGAATCAGCATTTACTTGTAAATAGGCGCCCGCCTCGATCCAATCCAATGCAATATTCGGGTTTTTCTGCACATATGGATATCGCTCAATATGCGCAATCAGCGGTATCACGCCACCAAGAGTCAACTGATAAATAACATTTGTATCCCACTGGGGTCGAAGCGTCCTCGGCATCTCAAGAAGCATTACTTTCGTTTTCTGAAAGCATAAAGGCAGAAAATCCAAATCAAGAATTGTTGGCGAAATTCTCACTTCAGCACCGAACTTTAAACGCACAGGCAATTCAGAGCGAAATACATAATCAGCTAGGTATCTTGCAGAACGGTATCTTTTATCAATAAAATCCTCTAAATTCTGGCTGTCGGGATTAAAATGTGGCGTACACACAATGTCGGTGATTCCGGCATCGTTCTGCATTCGTAATAGTTCCATAGAAACTTTGGCGTTTTTAGCACCATCGTCTATTGCAGGTAAAATGTGGCAATGTAAATCCGTCATCGGTCAGCGTTCTCATATGAATAGTTGTAGCTGTAATAGTAACCGTTTTTCTTTTCGGTCGATTTTGTATCAAACCCGTTCAATACCGCACCCAGGATATTAGCATTTACCGCA
>JAUUNJ010000587.1 GCA_030844625.1 Roseburia sp.
AATTTATGCCGTGTTACGGGATAGTAAACCTTATGAACCTAAGAAGTTCTGTTAAATGTCTGGTAGTGAGACTAGGATTTAAGCCTGCCCGTGGGGAGGCTTAGTTGTTGTGCTTATACTTGTCGTCCTATAGCAATATCAGCTTCCCTCTGAAGTTTTATTGTTATAGGTCCCATATATTTCTTAGCTTTTTCCAATATATTTTTATCATTACCCAATATTTCCAATGCTGTTATAGAAAAAACATTATTGAGATAATCATCTGAATTAATACATACATCCTCAAAATAGTCAAATATAACTTTTAGCTTCTTCGTATCCGCGTCTTTTTCCAAAAGTTCAATAATTTCTGGCATAATAATATCCTCTATAACAATAGTATCCAATCTTTCTCCAAATTCTTGTATGTGTTCATCCAAATCTTTTTTTATTGTTGGAAAATAAATTGTCATTTGTTTCAAAAAATCATCTATAATCATAATTTTTATTAATCTCCTTTATTTGAATAAGTCTATAGCGTATTCTAAATCATCTCTTAATGCTTCAGCTATATCTAAATCATTCAGTCCAAGTTTTCCTGAATCTATTATTCTATTTATACCGACTAATCTTTCTTTAGCTTTTGGCAAATGACGGGAACTTCCTTCATAAAACTCCATGATTAATTTATCAGCAGTTCCACCATCTCCAACAGATGCACCTGGTCTATACACTTCATTAATATACGCTGCTAATTTTGTGTCTTGTACCATAGATAATAATTTCTCTCGATTCGTTCCAGTCAACTCTGGACGATTTTCTAACAATTCAGAAATATTTCCGCTTGACTCCCCATAGCTGGTCTTGACAAAGACTCTTTACTCTTTACTCTTATAATTATCCAAGCCGATGCTCCTACCCCGAAAAATGAATACACTTCCCAAAGCCGACTGTTACATCTGCTTAAAAGTTTACCATATATCTGCCATTTGCTCTACAACTTTTCGCCAGCATTTTCCACTACCGGCATGCGATACTCCGTACTGTTCTTTAACACTCCATAAATGATACTGATTAATCGTCTAGAAATACAAATCAGTGCCTGCTGGCTGGTTTTTCCCTCTGCCTTACGCTTCTCGCAGTAGGCTCGCACTACTGGATTTCTTGGTGTGCCTTTTGAGGATAGCTGCACCATCTGGATTGCAAGAAAATAAATTGTTGCCTGCAGTCGTCTGCTTCCCTGCTTGGTAGCCATATCCCTTGCATCTTGGTAAGCATTATTTTTCACTTTATCACCAGCTACCACATCTAAGATTGTCTCGCAGGTCTTTGTAGAACATTTATTATACCGCAGTTGTTTTCCGTATGGCGATGCAGTGTTGCTTTGCACTGCTTTTGGAATTAGCAGATTGGAAATGGTAAAACCACATGACATAAAAGCCAGCAGAAAATCGTTATGATTATCCTTGCTGGCTTTTACTAATCAGTTACAATCTGCAAATTATCTTTAAGACATTCTCAATAATTGAATGAAGGATTT
>JAUUNJ010000588.1 GCA_030844625.1 Roseburia sp.
TTCATTTTTTTATCTATCAGTAATTTCCATAATTTGTCATAACAAATCGCCATTATTTTTCCTCCCTAATAAATCAAGTCTTTTTTCCTTTAAAATAAAGGTTTTTTAAAGTTTCTATCTCAGATGAATGAACAAGAATCATGGATATTTCTCTGTATCTGGTACGAAAATAGCTAGTTTAGGGTATACGAAATAAAACGTCTTTTTTATTCGTTTTAAATGGCCTTGTGTATTCCCTTCCATCTATGGCAACGCACCTCCCGTGTCTACCAGGATCATCACTTCGTGAGTCCTAACTTCCTTCGTTCTGCCTATCCATAATCCGGGTGTCAGCTTAGCTCCTTGTCAGGGTCTTGCCCTATGGAAAATATTCCTGCCAACTACCTGCTCATTCTTTGTTCCTATTATTACTGACTTGCTTCCTGTAACAGCACTTTTCAGTGGACGTTCCCCATTACATTCTGCTTTTGTACCTTTTCGGGTTGGTTACTTCCTGCACTCTATGCTGCAAGCATCTGTGGTCTCTTGATATCTTGCATCATCTTTGCACCGTCATAAGTCACACCTTTAGTCAAAATCGTATAAAAGATTCTTAAGACTTTACACGCAACTGCTATGACTGACTGCATCTTCTTTAGCGGATTTTCTTTTCTAGTTCGATAATACCGGTGTACTTCCTTAAATTCTTCATTCCTTGCAATCAAGGATATGGCTGCTTCATACAGTACATATCTGAGGCGTTTTCTTCCTCTGTAGCTGATGTGACTCTCGCCCTTATGTTTTCCCGAACTACACTCTACAATGGCATATCCAGCTAGTTTTTGCAGTTGCTTTGGATTATCAAAACGTGTGATGTCTCCTACTTCGGCAACAAATCCACTCACTGTTTTCAATCCAACTCCTTTGATTTCCAACAACTTATCTATATGAGGAATCTCTGACAACTTTTCCTCTGTCAGGCTCATCAGGTCTTCCTCTCTATTTTTGTAGATTTCATAATCGTTCAGTAGATTCTTCAATTCAATTCTTGCACTATCAGGTGCTTCCTGGCTTCCAATACTGTGCTCTGCAGCCGTTACCAGGGTCTTTGCCCTCTTCAGTCCAGCCGCTCTCAACTTAGCATCCCGCCAAATCTTATTGATTCCATCTACACCCAGTTTTACGATATCTTGTGGCAAAGGTGCCTCTTTTAATATCATAAGACCACTCACAGAATCCGGATTTCTATAAACGTCTTTGATTTCCGGAAAATAGATGCTAAACCATCTTGCGATACGGTTCTTGATCCTTGTAATTTCTTCCTGGGTTTGTAATCTGAGATTTGAAAGACTCCGAATCTCAGCATAAATACCAGTTGGTATATATGGATATGAAAATCTCCCTTCATTTACCAGCGCCGCAATTGTCTTTGGATCCTTACGGTCATTTTTGTTTGGATTATTGTCATCCAGTTCTTTTGACTTCTTTACATGATGTGGATTTACATGAACCGGTTTCATGCCGTTGTCCTGCAGGTATG
>JAUUNJ010000589.1 GCA_030844625.1 Roseburia sp.
GGGGCACTGAATTCCATAATGAGTGGAAGCGGACCCACAGTTTTTGGGATTTTTGATAGCCTGGAAAAGGCACAGAATGCAGAGAAAGTTCTAAATGAAAAAGGACTTACAGAGCAACTGTACCTTACAGAATTTGTATAGAGCTATTCGGGCAGATATTGGTTCAAAAAAGTCAGATATTTAAATCTGTATCTTATAATGGAATTGTATTCCTGATCGGTAAGAGATTCCTGAAGACGTTCCTTCGAACTGTCAGGAACTACACCTGTGGAAGCATCCACGAAACATAAAGGAGGATAAAGGACACACCACCAGTTGTGTCCTTTTCCATTTCCAATGGAAAGCGTATAGGATGTATAATTACCTTTAGGAAAAACTACGTCTCCATAATATTTTTCGGGGAAATCGCTCTTGCCAAAATTGGAGACCACATCATAACTATAACCCTCAGCTTCAATTGTTTCCCGGGCGATTCTTTTGATTTTTTTATCGTTACGGATAATGAATACTTTTGCTTCTTCCACGGAATCAAAATTTCCGGTATTCCGGTATATGTAATTTACAACATTTTCCTTTACCTGCATTTTTAACTGCTGGTCTGCAGCAGAATCGCTGTTTGCCAGGACATGAAATCTGATGGCAGAAGTGGATAATGCTTTTGCAGCGGAAGCAGATTCAAGATTTCTGTAATGCAGCCATCCGAAGACACCCAATAACATAACAACAGAAACAAAAATATATTTTTTGTAAAACATAATAACCTCCAATAAAATAAATGTGATTTTCAGCAGCACGAAACTGCTTCGTAAAATTAAAGTAATAACTCAACTGTGATATGGAGATTATTGACAATAAAATTCCTTTTATTCAAAACTATTGAATTATTATTGTATAAAAGGTAAAATAAAAACCTGTAAAACAAAACATTACATATGGACAGCACGTTGGGCAATCCTGACTGTAATGCAGAATGAAAAGGGATATTTTATGTTTAATGATTTGGAGAGAAACAAACATATTATGGATAAGAATAAAAATAATGCGCCAATCGGAGTTTTTGATTCCGGTGTAGGCGGGCTGACGGTGGCGAGAGAAATAATAAGACAGCTTCCCAATGAAAGCATTGTGTATTTTGGAGACACGGCACGGGTACCTTACGGCAGCAAGTCCAAGGATACTATAATAAGATATGCCCGACAGATTGTGAGATTTCTTAGAACAAAAGATGTGAAGGCGATTGTTGTGGCGTGTAATACAGCCAGTGCGTTTGCTCTGGACACAATTGAAAAAGAATTAGATATTCCGGTCATCGGGGTGGTGAAGCCGGGAGCAAAGTCAGCCATAGAGAATACGAAAAATAAAAGAATTGGAATCATAGGAACGGAAGGAACCATAAAAAGCGAACTCTACACAGAATATATTCATGGAATAGATTCTGAAATATCGGTCATAGGGAAACCCTGTCCTTTGTTTGTTCCTCTTGTTGAGGAGGGGATGCTTCATGATAGTGTGAC
>JAUUNJ010000038.1 GCA_030844625.1 Roseburia sp.
CGAAGCATAAAACTTAAGGGCACGTCCACCTGTAGTTGTTTCCGGATTTCCAAACATAACACCTATTTTTTCTCTTAGCTGATTAATAAATATAACAGTACAGCTTGTCTTATTCATAATACCTGTTAACTTTCTTAAAGCCTGAGACATAAGACGGGCATGCTGTCCCATATGAGAGTCTCCCATATCTCCATCTATTTCTGCCTTAGGTACCAGCGCAGCTACCGAGTCCACAACAATAAGATCAACAGCTCCGGAGCGCACCATGGTTTCTGTTATCTCCAAAGCCTGTTCTCCGTAATCCGGCTGTGAAATATATAAGTTATCAATATCTACGCCAATAGCCTTAGCATATACCGGGTCAAGGGCGTGCTCAGCATCAATAAAACCTGCCACTCCCCCACGTTTCTGTACTTCTGCTATCATATGTAATGCTACCGTGGTCTTACCACTGGATTCCGGTCCATATATCTCTACCACTCGTCCTTTTGGAATTCCTCCCAGACCTAATGCAAGATCCAGACTTAAAGAACCCGTAGGAATTGTTTCTACATTAATCTTACTTCCCGGATCTCCCAATTTCATAATTGAGCCTTTTCCGTGTTGTCTCTCAATCTGTGCTATCGCTGCGTCTAATGCTTTTAACTTATCTTCTTTATTCATTGTTAACATCCTTTCTTTCGAACTTATGTTCGCATACAAGTATAATAATATATATCTCTTCAGGTGTCAATAGTTTTTAACTCTGTGATTAAATAATATTTCTGCACCAAAATCACAGAAAAACCATTTGAAACAAGTATACTTCATATTCATTCAATAAGCAACATTTTTATACTGTTCTATACTTTCTTCATAAAAAAAGCGCTCCTGAATTCAGAAACGCTTTTGTATCTTTGCTTTTACTGCTCTAACATTTTTTCTATTGTTGCTATTTTTGTGCAGACAATTAATATTTTGCTTGCCTCTATCAATTCCTCCGGAGTTGCATAGGATGGAGCAATTCTTATATTACTGTCATCCGGATCATTTTTGTATGGATATGTTGCACCTGCACCTGTAAGCACCATTCCTGCATCTTTACACATGCCAACAATTCTTTTTGCACATCCACTCATGACATTTAAAGAGATAAAATAACCTCCTTTTGGATTAGTCCATGTGGCAATATCTGCACCCTTTAATTCCTGATCAAGCATTGACAATACCGCTTCAAATTTTGGTCTCATTTTTTCAGCATGCTTCATCATATGTTTTTTTATTCCGTCAAAATTTTTAAAATATTTTGCATGTCTGAGCTGATTAATTTTATCAAAACCGATTGTCTGAACTGTCATCTGCTCTTTGATGAAATCCAGATTTGCCTTTGATGACGCGATTGCTGCCACACCTGCGCCGGAAAAAGTAATCTTTGAAGTTGATGCAAATTCATATACCATATCCGGATTTCCCGCTTTCTCACACTCTTCTATGATATCTAAAATCTTGTCCTGCTTTTCTTCCTCTTCATATAAGTGATGTACAGCATAAGCATTATCCCAGAAAATTCTAAATCCCTTTGCGGCAGGCTTTAAATTTGCCATTCTTTTTACTACTTCATCCGAATAGGATATTCCTGTAGGATTAGAATACTTTGGAACACACCAGATACCCTTAATTGCCGCATCTTCACTTACCAGTTTTTCTACAAGATCCATATCCGGTCCATCTTCAAGAAGAGGAACATTAATCATTTCAATTCCAAAATATTCTGTAATTGAAAAATGTCTGTCATATCCCGGAACAGGACATAACCATTTTACTTTTTCTAATTTGTACCACGGAGTAGACCCCATAACACCATGAGTAAAGGATCTTGCAATAGTATCATACATTACATTAAGACTGGCATTACCATATACAATAATATGTTCCGGATCTGTCCCCATAATATCCGCCATCATCTGTTTTGCTTCCGGCAGACCATCCATTACGCCGTAATTTCTGCAGTCTAATCCATTGGATGCTTTAATCTCAGAACTGCTGTTAAATACATCAAACATCCCCATGGATAAATCTAACTGTTCTGGTCCGGGTTTTCCTCTGGACATGTCCAGACTGATATCAGATTCACAGATCTTCTGATATTCTTCCTTTAAAGATTCAAGTTCCTTTTGTAACTCTTCCCTGCTCAACTGTTCATAAGCTAACATAACTTTTCCTCCATTCACTTATTGTAAATTTTATGTTAATTTCTCAGCACATTTATGTTTTTAACAACATAGTCAATCATAGATATAATTGTAAGCGCAAGAGAAATCCAGATTAAAGCCCATCCGATGATATCAAATGCTTTAAGGGGGATATCAACGATAAGGACAATAATCATAAACATCTGAAATGCAGTTTTGAATTTTCCCCACCATCCTGCGGCAAGGACAATTCCCTGATCAGCAGCAAGAATCCTGAATCCACTTATAAATAATTCCCTGCTGATAATGATTATGACAACCCACGCCGGAATTTTTTCAGGGCTTAAGCATATAAGTGCAGCACTGACTAATAACTTATCTGCCAGCGGGTCCATAAACTTTCCAAAATTAGTCACCAGATTATATTTTCTCGCTATCTTTCCGTCCAGTAAATCGGTAAGACTTGCAACGATAAAAATAGCAACAGCAATATAATTATTGTATGGTATTGAATGAATCAGCATAACTGCAACGAATACCGGAATACAACACACTCTGAATACGGTTAATTTATTAGGTAAATTCATAAAATTCCTCCTGTCTGGTCAATGATCTATCTCGCCAATAAAATCATAATCATTGGTTCCTGTAACTTTAACTTTGACAAAATCACCTGTAATTAGTTCTTCCTCCGTGACAATAAATATGTTACTGTCTACCCCCGGAGCATCCATATATGTTCTTCCCATATATGCATTTTCTCCTGATATACGTCCTTCAACCATCGCAATGAATGTCTTTCCAATATATTTTTCAGAATTGTCAAACACAATATCCTGCTGAAGTTCCATAATCTGATTACGCCTGTCAATTTTAATCTGCTCATCTATCTGATGCTCCATAACTGCCGCTGGTGTATTTTCCTCTGGAGAATATGTAAAGACACCCAGTCTGTCAAACTCCATCTCATTCACAAAATTCATTGTAATATTATGATCTTCCTCAGTCTCTCCGGGAAAACCGGTAATCAGCGTAGTTCTGAGAACAATTCCGGGAATTCTGTCTCTCAATTTCCATATAATTTCCCGTAATTGTTTATTGGTGGTCTTTCTGCCCATTCGCGCCAGAATATTGTCACTGGCATGTTGAATCGGAATATCCACATATTTGCATATTTTATTTTCCTGTGCAATTACGTCAATCAATTCATCATATATTTCCTCCGGATAACAATAAAGAATTCTGATCCACTGTATTCCGGAAATTTCCGTTAATTTCTTCAATAATATATGGAGGGATTTTTTTCCATAGAGATCAACCCCATACATTGTAGTCTCCTGCGCAACAAGAATTAACTCTTTCACTCCTCTGTCTGCAAGCTCCCTTGCCTCTTTCAAAAGAGTTTCCATTTCAACACTTCTGTAATTTCCTCTTATCTTTGGAATAATACAGTAAGTGCAATGTTTATCGCACCCCTCTGCTATTTTAAGATAAGCATAATTTCCCGGTGTTGACAGATTTCTTGGTGCATTTATCCCTGCCGGCAAATCTATGTCTTTTAAAAGCTGAACAGCTTTCTTTTTTTGCAAAAATTCCTCTATTGCTTCTACAATGCCGTCAATTGCCGTTGTTCCAATACATATATCTATTTCTGGAATTTCACTTTTAATTTCTTCGTGATACCTTTGCGCCAGACATCCTGCCAGAACCAAAGCCTTGCAGTTGCCTTCCGCCTTGTATCTTGCCATCTCAAATATGGTATTGATGCTCTCTTCTTTTGCATCATTGATAAAACAGCAACTGTTTATTATGATAATGTCCGCCTGAGTCTCATCATCTGTAAATTCATAACCGGCAGCCCCTAAAATACCTGACATATGCTCTGAATCCACAAGATTTTTGTCACACCCAAGGGATATGAACAATACTTTCAACTGACTTCTCCTCATTTCAACATAAGAAAAAGTGTCGTTTTCGACACTTTATTCTTCATCATCTCCTAAAATTCTAATTTTAGAGTCATAAAGTTCATCAACAGCAACTGATAAAGGCTTCTTTCCCTCTGCATGTTCTACCAGTGGTTTATCTCCTGAGATAATCTGTCTTGCTCTTTTTGATGTTGCCATTACAATTGAATATCTGCTCTGAACTACCGGCTGTTCGCCATCTTCAACCTCACTATTTGCAACTGCCATTAAATCTGAATATGATGGATGTAACATAATTTATTCTCCTTTCGAAAATTTCAAAATATCATCTTTTATTTCCCGAACACGTTCCTCACTTGGTAATTCCGGTTCAGTATCTGTTGCTATTTTATTAATATTACTAGCACATTTATCTATTTCATCGTTGATAACGAAATATTCATAGTATTCCATAAATGCAGTTTCCTCAGAAGCTTTCTTAAGTCTTTTCATTATAACTTCCGGTGATTCTGTCTGCCTTCCCTCAAGTCTCTTTTTGAGCGTTTCAGCATCCGGCGGCACTATAAAAACCAAAACAGCTTCCGGCTTTTCTTTTTTTACTTTCAGCGCGCCCTGTGTCTCAATTTCAAGAATTACATTATTACCGTTATTAATATTTGTCTCCACAAATTCACGGGGAGTTCCATAATAATGATCTACATAGTTGGCATACTCAAGTAATTGATTTTTTTCAATCATGCTCTCAAACTGCCCGTTTGTCATAAAATGATAATGTATTCCGTCTATTTCATTTTCTCTTGGATTTCTCGTTGTGGCAGATACTGAAACCTTATAATTAGAATATTTATCCTGTATATATTTTACTACAGTTCCCTTTCCAACCCCGGAAAATCCTGAAATAATTAATAATTTTCCTTTATCCATAATCCTACTCTATATTCTGAATTTGTTCTCTCACTTTTTCAATGTCTGTTTTTAACTCAATTGCCCTGTCAGAGATTTCAGAATCCGTTGTTTTTGATAATGTTGTGTTTGCTTCTCTGTTCATTTCCTGTGCAATGAAATCCAGCCTTCTTCCAATAGTTCCACCTTTTAGCAATGCTTCTTTCATCGCCTTAATATGACTGTCTAATCTGACCAGTTCCTCATCCACAGAAACTTTGTCAGCAAAAATTGTAACTTCCTGTACAATTCGTGCCTCATCAACCTGGGTATCTTCGAGAAGTTCGCGTATTTTTGTAGTTATTTTTTCTTTGTACTCAGATACAATAATCGGAGACTTTTGGGTAATAAACTCTACATTGGTAATCATTCCATCCAGCTTGTTCAGCAAATCATCCTTCAGCCGCTCTCCCTCCGAATGCCGTGTTTTTACCAATCTTTGTGCTGCCCCATCAATTGCCTGAATTACAAGTGAAGTAATCACTTCTTCATCATCTTCTTCGCTCTCAATTGTGACAACATCCGGACTTCTCATAATATGGCTTGCCTTGACATCGTTATCGATTCCAAGCTGTTCACTGATTCGTGAATAGCAGTCAAAATATTCTCTGGCAAGTATGGGATTATAACGCACACACTCGTTGCCCGTGCCAAGGTTTTCATATGTAATGAAAACATCAACCTTTCCTCTTTCCACATACTTTTTCAGTTCGTTCCTGATATCACTTTCAAGGAAATTAAGTTTCTTTGGTAACTTAATACCCAGTTCCAAATATCTATGATTCACAGATTTTATTTCTACGGATACCTTTCTATCACCTTGAGAAACCTCAAATCTGCCAAATCCAGTCATACTTTTTAACATTTTTATCTCCTGCATAAGGGGTATTACCCCATAATTCACTTTATTATAATTCAAAGAAGGCTTACCGTCAAGGTTGACTTAATAATGAAATGATTATACACTATTTTAACAGAAATAAAAATAAAGGAGTACTATTATGGCTTTCGATGGAATCACTGTTTCTGCACTGGTCGCAGAATTTAATGATAAATTATCCGAAGGACGAATCTATAAAATAGCGCAGACAGAATCGGATGAACTGATGCTTACAATCAAGGCAAATAAATCACAGTTTCGTATGCAGATTAGTGCAAATGCAAGTCTTCCACTGATATATCTGACGGATACGAACAAGCCCAGCCCAATGACCGCCCCGAATTTTTGTATGCTTTTGAGAAAACATATTAATAACGGAAGAATCATTCATATTACCCAGCCTGGACTGGAACGTATTATTGATTTTGAAATCCAGCATTTGGACGAACTGGGAGATATCCGGACGAAACATCTCATTGTGGAACTTATGGGCAAGCACAGCAATATTATTTTTACCGATCACAATAATATGATTATTGACAGTATTAAGCATGTCACTTCTGTTATGAGCTCTGTAAGACAGGTTCTTCCGGGCAAACCATATTTTATCCCTGATACAATGGGGAAGCATAATCCTCTCGAAACATCAAAACAGGATTTTATGTCTATTGTATTTTCAAAACCAATGCCTTTATCCAAGGCAATTTATACTTCATATACCGGTATCAGCCCGGCAATTGCGGAAAATCTCTGTTACGAAAACAAACTGGATTCCTCGATGCCTGCAAATGTATTAGTTCATGGAGACCAGAATCTAATCTGGATGAGTTTTTATCAAATGATTCATAAAATTGATTATAAAAATTTTACTCCTGTTATATATGAAAAGAACGGAAAACCAGAAGAATTCAGTGCTCTTCCTTTATCAACCTACTCCGACTGTTCTTCCACGGATTATGACAGTATGAGCAGACTTTTGGAAGATTATTATGCGCGAAAAAATCTCTATACCAGAATGCGCCAGAAATCTGTTGATTTAAGGAAAATTGTATCCAATGCACTGGAACGTGACAGAAAAAAATATGATCTTCAATTAAAACAGATGAAAGATACAGATAAAAAAGATAAATATAAAGTCTATGGAGAATTGCTTACAACCTATGGCTATTCCATTGAACCGGGTACCAGAGTGTTTGAAACAGTGGATTTTTATACCGGAAAAGATGTAAAGATTACATTGGATGACACGCTTTCCCCGATTGATAATGCCAAAAAGTTTTTTGAGAAATACGCCAAACTAAAACGTACACAGGAAGCATTGTTCGATATCATAAAAAACACAAAAGCTTCCATTGATTATCTTGAATCCATTAACGTTTCAATCGATATGGCATCCAATGAGTCTGATTTAAAAGCAATCAGCGAAGAGCTTGTTCAGACAGGATATATAAAACATAGAAACGGTAAAAACAAAAAAGAAAAAAATACAAGCAAACCTTTGCATTTTCTTTCCTCTGATGGCTTTCATATGTATGTGGGAAAAAACAATCTTCAAAATGAAGAGTTAACTTTTAAGGTTGCTACCGGAAATGACTGGTGGTTCCATAGTAAAACCTTTCCCGGATCCCATGTTATCGTAAAATGTGATAACAAAGAGCTGCCTGATGCAACTTTTGAAGAAGCCGCAAGACTTGCTGCCCATTATTCTAAAGGTGCTACCCAGGATAAGGTGGAGATCGATTATATCCAAAAGAAACATGTAAAAAAAGTGGCTGGAGCAATGCCGGGATTTGTTATATACCACACCAACTATTCTATGACAATATCACCGGATATAAGTGGGATTGAAGAGATTTAAGTATTATTGTTTACCCTGTGGTTTAACAATAATAATATATAAAGCGGGAAGGTAAATACCTTCCCGCTTTCCTATGCCTGAATTTATCCAAGCAAATCTTTATATAACTGTTCATATCTCTCTGCTGAAGCTTTCCATGAAAAGTCTGTTGTCATAGCTCTGTCAACCATCTTATTCCAATCACGTTTCTTATCATAGTAAACATGCTCAGCATATCTTACAGTACCCATCATTTCATGTGCATTATAATTGCAGAATGAAAATCCTGTACCAGTATTTTCATATTCATTATAAGGTTGAACTGTATCTTTCAAGCCACCCGTCTCGCGAACAATCGGTAATGTACCATATCTCAGACTCATCAACTGACTGAGTCCGCAAGGTTCAAATAAAGACGGCATAAGAAATGCATCACAGGCAGCATAAATCTTATGGGAAAGTTCCTCGGAATAATAAATATTTGCAGAAACATCTTTTCCGTACTTCCAATCAAAATGTCTAAACATATTTTCGTAGCGTTCTTCGCCTGTACCAAGAATTACAAACTGTACTGCATCCTGACACAATTCATCCATAACGCAGGCAATCAGATCAAGTCCTTTCTGATCCGTAAGTCTGCTTACCAAACCAATCATCATCTTTTTAGGATTTACTTCAAGTCCTAATTCTTTCTGAAGTTCTGTCTTATTCTTGACTTTTTCTTTTCTAAAGTTTTCTTTAGAATAATTATGAGGAATATACTGATCTGTAGCCGGGTTATATTCATCATAATCTATTCCATTAACAATTCCTCTAAGGCAGTTAGACCTTGCTCTCATAAGTCCATCAAGACCTTCGCCATAAAATGGAGTTTTGATTTCTTCAGCATATGTATCACTTACCGTTGTGACCATATCCGCATACACAATGCCGCCCTTTAAATAATTACCGTCATCATAGTCTTTTAACTTGTCCGAAGTAAAGTAATAATCTGATAATCCGGCAATATCCTTAATCGTATCAACATCCCACACTCCCTGGAACTTTAAATTATGAATTGTCATAATTGACTTTATTCCGTTGTAAAAATCTCCGTAAGAAAAACTATCTTTCAAATATACCGGAATAAGTCCTGTCTGCCAGTCATGACAATGAATGATGTCCGGTCTGAAATCAATAACAGGAAGGGCAGACAATACCGCTCTTGAGAAAAATGCAAACTTTTCAAGGTCATATCTTATGTCGCTGTAAGGCTTCGGTCCCGCAAAATAATATTCGTTGTCAATAAAATAGAAAGTTACCCCTTCATATTCCATTTCCAAGATTCCAACATACTGTCTCCGCCAGCATAAATCCATATAAAAATGATTCACGTATTTCATCTGGTCTTTCCATTTTTGATCAATGCACATGTATTTTGGAATAATTACACGAACATCATACTCTTTTTTATCAAAGCATTTAGGAAGTGAGCCTACAACATCTGCCAGTCCTCCCGTTTTTATAAAAGGTACACATTCTGAAGCGGCAAATAACACTTTTTTCATATCTTTTCCTCCATCGTAATTTATTTTTTATCTCTTATGTATATAATACTAAAAATATCCAACAATTGAAAGAGTTATTTATCTACATTTATATTCCAATCTTATTTTATCCGCAATTAATGCAATAAATTCTGAATTAGTGGGTTTTCCTTTTTCAGCATTAATGGTATACCCAAATAATTCATCAATCGTATCCATCTTTCCTCTGTTCCATGCCACTTCAATTGCATGTCTGATAGCTCTTTCAACCCTGCTGGAAGTAGTCTGAAACTTTTTGGCAATTGTAGGATATAAAATCTTTGTAATGGAATTAAGCATCTCCGTATCATTAACACACATAATAATCGCTTCTCTCAAATATTGATACCCTTTAATATGCGCCGGAACACCCACATCATGAATAATACTTGTAACATCACTTTCAATGTTTCTATCCATAAACTGCTTTTTATCTTCATAAGCTGCAATAATTTTCTTGTTTTCCGGTATTTTTTTATTGTAATTTTTCGCACTTTTTATTCTGTCTACAATCATGTCCATCTCAAAGGGTTTCAGCATATAGTATCCTGCCCCATAACCAAAAGCATCTTGAATTACAGTCTCATTGCTTATGGCTGAAGTAATGATAAAGAAAGGATGTCTGATAAGGGTACCATCCCTGTGAATTTTATCCATCAGAGATAAGCCATCCATTTTCGGCATAATCAAATCCAAAATTACAACATCCGGATTATTTTTTCTAATTAATTCGTAAGCTTCCTCTCCATTTTTTGCTTTTCCGATAATATTGATATCTTCATCTTTCGTTAAAGTTTCACAAATAGTGTCTATGATTTTTTCGTTGTCATCAACTACTGCTACATTAATCTTTTCTATCCCCTTATTTATACTTTTATTCATACTTTCCTCCTGTTTTTTGTCAAATTACAGTACTGTTTGAATTCATTTGACAAAGACGATTATAGTTTTTATTTCATCCAGATTCAACTTAAAGAAATCGCATAAAAAACTATAATTCGACAAACAGGTTTACATATAAAATTTTATGTATCAGAATCAGATTAAATTTTCCATGAAACCCAAAATATAAAGTCGATAAAAACAGAAATTTGTCAACAAAAAATTAATTGATATAAACAAGCATTTTTTCTTTTTCTGACAATTCTATCTCGTATCCGTCACGAAGTTCATAATATACCTTCGGGCGCAGCTCTGTGCCATTAACTTTGGTTCCATTTGTAGAATCATAGTCAGCAATTCTGTATTTTCCGTCTTTATATGAGATAATTGCGTGGATTTTTGATATATATGACTCCGGAATCACTATATTGGCATTCTCCCTGCCGATTGTAAATGGTGTCTTGTTGATGGAATACTTTTTGTTATTATAGATAACCATAGCCGTTGTTTCCACGTCAGGCATCGGCTGGGATGGTCTTCCGTAATGCTTTGTTGCAGATTTCTGTCTTTCCGTATTTTTCTTTTTACGCAGTTCCAGATTATATTCCGTAAAAGGATTAATCACCATTCCATTCAGATCATCACACTCATTCATATAAGAATATGCCGATGAAGCTGACATTCTTACCAGCGAAAAATTTTCCATATAGTCACGTGGAATCTGATCATATGTGGTAAATATCGGAAGAAGCCTTGCTCTTCCCCCGTCTTTTACGATATCCGGTTTTAAAGAAACCCCTTCTATATCTTCTCCAAATATTTCACTTTCTTCAAAAGTGGCTCTTGCCGCCACAATAATTTCTGCATCATGCAAAAGTTCCACGATATCTTTCTTTTTCACTTTTTTTTCCGGTTTTTTATTGTATTTTTTTATCAGGTCTTCTATCTGATAGACCAATTCTGAGTTATTAATTCTTTTAGCCATATCTTTCCCCTTTATTTTTTTATTTTATAATGCCAAACGCCATGCTTTGGCGATTATGCAATGTGTTTGCAGTCAATTAGATTTATTATACTACATATTTCAACTATTTTCGCATTAAATTATTAATTTTTTGTGATTTCTTCTAACATATTTTCGGCAAATATTCCATAACCCTTTGTTGGATTATTTACCATCACATGTGTCACAGCACCGATAATCTTTCCGTTTTGTATAATGGGGCACCCACTCATTCCCTGCACAATTCCGTTGGTTTTCTCCAAAAGTTTTTTATCTGTTATTTCTATCACAAGATTCTTTTCCTTAATATTATAATGAATTTCTTCAATATTGATATCATATCTGTTTATTTTTCCGTCGATTATAAACTGTATCTGTGCTGCTCCTTTTTTTATTTCAGAATGCAGCCCCATTTCCATTTTCTGAAATTTATAATCATTAACCATAGTGTGATCCACCGTTCCAAAAAGTCCGCAATTGGTATTTGCTGAAATCTGACCCACAACATTCTGTTCGTTATATGCAATTGTCCCGCAAAGTCCTCCTGGTTTTCCTTTTTCTCCTTTTTTTATTCCCCATATACTGGCATTATATATGGTTCCGTTATTGGATGACAAAAGTTTTCCAGTGTCAATATCACTGATTCCATGACCCAATGCAGAAAATTTATTATCTTCTGTAATAAATGTCATAGTTCCTATTCCCTGTGAGTCATCCCTGACCCATATCCCCAGCATATATTCTCCTTCACTATTTTTTACCGGTTTAACTGTGATCTTTCTAATGGCATCCTCCCCCTTTATGGTAAGCGTCACGTTTTTATCTCCATTTTCATTAATTAAATAAGACAACTGGGCTTTATTGCTCACAGCGATTCCATTAAACCCGGTAATATATTCCCCGGCATTTACTTTTCCTTTTGCAGGAGAACTTTTTTCGCCTTTTTCATTTAGTAATTCTCCCGAATTTATAATCATTACTCCTTGAGTTTTCAAATACATTCCTATGGGAAGTCCAACCGGATAAACATATGTTTTATCTACCACTTTAACTTTAGTTTTCTTTAAAGAAATTATTCCAAATAATTTGTATTTACCTTCATAATTTCCTGTATCGCCTGAATAAATGTTATTTTTGCCTGAAAGATTAATTTTGTTATTATTTTCTACATCAAGAGATACCGGCATTGAAAATTCATATTTAGTTACCTGATTGGAATTCACAAAAATAGTGTTGGGAAGATTATCATTAACATACAAAATTCCCGAAACAATAATAATCAGCAGCGCAATTAGTATAGATGCCACCAAACATTTTCTATATTTTTTTCTCATAATAAAACCTCCCTTATAGACGTTAAAAAGGAAGACTTTCGTCCTCCTTTTTAATATGTGTAATATATTTTGTTTAAACCAAGTTACATTTTGTTCTATCTGCCATATCTTTCATTTCTGTCGCATGAATGATTGCCG
>JAUUNJ010000039.1 GCA_030844625.1 Roseburia sp.
ACACTATAAACAGTACCCTTCCCCAAAAGCGTACCCTTCTATTTGTTTTTGTCACTTTAATTCTCCCGACTATTTTACTCCATATTGCTCATAATATTTGTCAATCGCAGCCTTAATATTATCATCAATTACAACTTTTCCATTGCATTCCCTGTTATAAAGATGTTCTACCACATCTGCCATTGAAACAATTGCATTGGCATCAAATCCATATTTTTCCTTAATCTCATCCAACGCACTCTTGTCTCCGTCACGTCCTTTTTCCATTCTGTTAAGAGAAACCATCAGTCCCAGAATCTCCACATTGCCCTGAGCCTTAATAATCGGAAATGTTTCTTCAATGGATTTACCCGAGGTTGTAACGTCTTCAATAATCACGATTTTATCTCCATCCTTAATCGGACTTCCCAGAAGAATTCCTGCATCACCATGATCTTTAGCCTCTTTTCTGTTGGAACAGTATTTAATTTCTTTGCCATACAGTTCGCTGAACGCTATACATGTGGCAACCCCGATTGGAATCCCCTTGTAAGCCGGTCCAAACAGGACGTCAAAATCATCACCATAATGATCATGTATCGCCTTTGCATAATACTGTCCCAGTTTATGCAGTTGACTTCCTGTTACATATGCTCCTGCATTCATAAAGAATGGCGATTTTCTTCCACTCTTTAATGTAAATTCTCCAAATTTGAGAACATCACTTTCAACCATAAACTCTATAAATTCCTGCTTGTAACTTTCCATCTTTTCCTCTTTTCCGGCTTTAGCCTATTATTTTTTATCCAATCTTTTTCACACTGTCACCATTGGTTTCTCCAATAATATAATGGGGTCGTTTTTTCACCTCCACATATGTTTTTGCAAGATACTGTCCTATGATTCCCATACAGAAAAGCTGTATTCCACCAATAAATGTAACAATACATACAAGGGACGGCCAGCCTGATACCGGATCTCCCCATATGAATTTTCTTACCATTATTACAATAATTGCCACAAAAGCAACAAAAGTAAAAAATAATCCAATAAAGGATGCTATGGATAATGGGGTCTGAGAGAAATTGACAATCCCATCAACAGAATATTTCAGAAGTTTCCAAAAACTCCACTTGGTTTCACCTGCCACTCTTTCCACATTTTCAAAAGGTAACCATTTTGTTCTGAATCCAATCCAACCGAAAATACCTTTGGAAAAACGGTTCTGCTCTCCAATTTGAATAATGGCATCTATCATTTCTCGTGTCATCAGTCTGAAATCTCTTGCCCCATCCACAATATCGGCATCTGAAATTTTGTTAATAACCTTATAAAACTGCCTTGCGAAAAAAGAACGTATCTTTGGTTCTCCCTGTCTGGTCACTCTCCTTGTTGCAACACTATCGTACTCTCCACTTTCCAGATATTGAACCATCTCCGGCAAAAGCGCAGGCGGATCCTGCATATCTGCATCCATAACCGCAACATAATCCCCCTTTGCATTACAAAAGCCTGCATACATGGCAGCTTCCTTTCCAAAGTTTCTTGAAAAGGATAAATAAATCACCCTGCTGTCATCCTTTGCATACTCTTTCAGCTCAGACAGTGTATTATCTTTTGAACCATCATTGACAAACAGAAATTCAAAATCATAACGCTCCATCTCAGCCGCTATTTTATTTAATTCTTCATATAAAAATTTTAATGCTTCCTCTTCGTTATAACAAGGAATAATTAATGATATAAGTTTCTTCATTGCTCACCAATCTATTTTACAATTCCGATCAGACTATTAATATCAGAGATATTATGCCTTATCATATAATCTTCTATCCCTTCAACCACTTCCATCGTTGTGTTGGGATTATTAAAGTTCGCTGTTCCCACAGAAACTGCTGTCGCTCCTGCCAGAATAAATTCCATTGCATCTTTTGCATCGGCAATTCCGCCCATTCCAATAATTGGAACCTTTACTGTGTTCGCCACCTGGTATACCATTCTAACGGCAACCGGCTTAATTGCCGGTCCGGAAAGTCCTCCGGTCTTGTTGGCAAGTACAAATTTCCGGCGTTCCACATCAATCTGCATTCCTGTGAGAGTATTAATTAGTGAAATAGCATCTGCACCACCTGCCTCTGCCGCTTTTGCCATCACGGTAATGTCAGTTACATTAGGGCTCAACTTCATGATTACCGGCTGCTTTGCAACTCTTTTCACTTCTCTTGTTATGGCTTCCACCGCCTTCGGGTCCTGTCCGAAAGCAATACCGCCTTCTTTCACATTCGGACATGAAATGTTGATTTCAAGCATGTCCACCTTCTCATCGCCTAATTTTTCAACCACGTCAATATAATCTTCCGTAGTTCTTCCACAGACGTTTACAATAATGTTGGTATCATATTTCTGAAGATATGGAATGTCTCTTTTGGCAAACAAATCATATCCCGGATTCTGAAGCCCTACAGCATTCAGCATTCCTCCGTAAGTTTCTGCAATTCTGGGAGTTGGATTTCCCTGCCACGGTACATTTGCCACCCCTTTTGTTACTACCGCACCCAATCTGTTCAAGTCTACAAACTCGCCATACTCTGCACCGGAACCGAAAGTTCCTGAGGCAACCATTACCGGATTCTTAAACTCAACACCCGCAATATTTACTTTCGTATTTATTTTAGAATTCATTACAGTTCAACCTCCTCTGCCAGAAATACAGGTCCATCTTTACAGATTCTCTTATTGTTAACATTGGAATGGCTGTCTTTCTCCTTTGACTGGCAGACACACGCCAGACATGCTCCGATTCCACATGCCATTCTCTCTTCCAGAGACAGCTGACACTCAATTCCTCTTTCCATGGCATATTGCTTAATGGCTTTTAACATTGGTGTGGGACCGCATGCATAAATCACATCACCTTCCACTGCCTTCTCTTTTATGGCATCTACAACAGTTCCCCTGGTACCTGCGCTTCCATCTTCTGTAGCAATAAACAGTTCCCCATTACTCTCGAGCTCATCCGTAAGGAAAAGTTCATCTCTGTACCCTGCCACAATCTGAACCTGCACTTTATCCCTAAGTTCTGCCGCCAATTGGACCATCGGCGGAATTCCAATTCCACCGCCGATGAGAATCGCTTTTTTCCCGGCTTTTTGCATAAAGCCATTGCCAAGGGGACCTATAATGGCTATATCCTCTCCAGCCTTATAACCTGACATTTCTGTGGTTCCGCCACCTACTACTCTGTAAACAATTCTAAGGCTTCCCTGTTCCTTGTTTACCTGACAGATGCTGATTGGTCTTGGAAGCAGTTTTGTCTTATCCCTGCAATAAACTGAAATGAACTGACCTGCCACAGAATCCTTGGCTGCCGCTGTTTGAATCCACATACTGTAAATGCCTGTACCAATGCACTCCTGACTTATTACCTTTGCGATTTCCTTTTGTCTCATGTGTTCTCCTTATATTAGAAAATTGAATTAATATCCTCTATCATGTCGATGACTGCCTGACGGGACGCATCAGCGTAATTTTCCGCCCCAAAGCCAGCATATTTCTCATCTTTGTATGCACAAATAATTCCTCTGGAAGAATTTACAATTGCTCCCAGACCATCTTCATTAAAATACGGTTTCAGCCCTTCTGCTGTTCCACCCTGGGCTCCGTATCCCGGAACAAGGATATAACTCTTTGGCATAATCTTCCTTAATACTTTTCCCATTTCCGGATATGTGGCACCCACAACCGCACCGATATAACTGTAGGAATCCCCCATGTGGTCCTCACCCCACTTGGCAACCTGCTCACCTACCCACTCATAAAGAGGTCTTCCATCGATTAATCTGTCCTGAAATTCTCCGCTGGACGGATTAGATGTCTTCACCAAAATGAACAATCCTTTGTTTTCTTCTCTACATACATCTACAAATGGTTTAATACCGTCAGTTCCAAGATATGGATTGACAGTGGCAAAATCCTCATCAAACAATGAGTATGTATTTGCACCAACCTGAATCTTTCCCAGATGTCCTGTGGCATATGCTGCTGATGTGGAGCCGATATCGCCTCTCTTTACATCACCGATTACTACAAGATCCTTTTCTTTTGCATAATTTACTGTTTTCTGGAAAGCCATCAGTCCCGGCACTCCAAACTGCTCATACATTGCAATCTGAGGCTTAACTGCCGGAATCAAATCATAAGTTGTATCTATGATTCCTTTGTTATACTGCCATATTGCCTCTGCTGCTCCTTCTAATGTTTCCCCATATTCTTCAAAAGCTTTTTTCTGAATATGTTCAGGAACATAACCAAGCATGGGATCAAGTCCAACCACAACAGGTGCGTTTGTTTTCTGAATTTTCTTTACTAACTTATTAATCATGATAAACTACCTTTCCATTTAAAATTGTATATTTGACTTTTCCGCTGACTTTTGTACCGCCAAAAGGTGTATTCTTTCCTTTTGAAACAAAATCTTCAGGATTTATAATCCATTCTTCCTCCGGGTTTATAATTGTGACATCAGCGATTCTTCCTGCTTCCAATGTACCTTTGTCTATTCCCAGCACATTTGCCGGATTATAACTCATCTTTGCCGCCATCTGCATTGGGGTAATATGCCCCGGTTTTACAAGGTTTGTTATTGTAAGTGCAACTGATGTCTCCAGTCCGACAATTCCAAAAGGTGCTTTTGTAACATCCTTCGCCTTCTCCTCTGCACTATGCGGTGCATGATCTGTGGAAATAACATCCATCACATCCTCACTCAAACCTTTAACCAGTGCCTCCATGTCCTCTCTTGCACGAAGCGGAGGATTCATCTTGAAATTGCCATCATTACTTGTAATGTCATCTGTACACATGGAAAAATGATGGGGACAGACTTCTGCGGTAACCTTTATTCCGTCTTCCTTTGCCAATTTCACCATGGTCACACTGTCCTTTGTCGAACAATGGCATAAGTGAAGTGTGGCTCCGGTCTCCTTTGCGAGCATAATATCTCTCGATGCAATAATATCCTCTACCGCATTGCTTATACCTTTGACGCCCAATTCTTCTGACTTGTCACCCAGATTAATAACGCCTCCCTGAACCAGATTAATATCTTCACAGTGAGCCAGCACCGGTATACCTGCTTTTGCCGCATTCTCCATGGCAGTTCTGTAAACCCCGGAATTCATTACGGACTTACCATCTTCACTGACAGCACAAATTCCGGCTTCCTTAAGTTCAACAACATCTGTAATTTCATTACCTGCCATAGACTTTGTCACAGAACCCACCGGCAGAACATTTGTAAGTCCCACAGCTTCTGCTTTTTCTATAATATATTGGACAATTTCCGGGCTGTCTGTCACAGGTTTTGTGTTGGGCATACAGCAAACAGTAGTAAAGCCTCCACGTGCTGCTGCCCTGCTTCCTGTTTCTATATCCTCTTTATAAGTAAATCCCGGGTCTCTGAAATGCACATGTAAATCAATAAGCCCCGGCATTACATAGCAGCCTTCTGCTTCTATGATTTCATCTGCTTCTTTGTTAATATTTTCAGCCTTTTCTTTTATAATTCCATCCTGAATATAAATATCCATAATCTTGTCCAGATTTTCTGACGGATTCAATACTCTCCCATTTTTAATTATAATTTTCAATTTATTACCTCTTTCTTTTTATAGCTTTTATCTGATGGGACCCTTAAATCATCACCCCGCTAAAAGGGCATAATAAACCACCTAAAAGTATATCAAAAAAACACATCCCTTTCAATATCAAGTAACTGTCGAAATTAGATTTGCACCTTACAAATTCACTTTTTCCAGCACTTATTATTGGGGATGTGTTAAATTCTTATTTTTTATGATAAATCTGAATGATTCCCGGAACATCATATACAGATTCATATTGTCCTGACGCTAAAATATTATTAAATTTATCCTGTTCCGTCTGATATCGCTTATCCACCACCAGATATTCTGTATCAATATTTTCTTCCAAATGATTCTGATCATACAGTTCCAGATTCTTGGACAGATGAGGAACCAGATAACCGGATGCACAGACCGATACATTTTCAGGGATTGTATCGATTGCCTTGTTCAACTGTTCAAAAGTTGATTTATTCTCATTATACTTATCAATGTAATATGTAAGTTTTGGGAATATCATAGCCGTAAACATGATTCCCGCACAAAGCACCGAAGTTCCAACAATTGCTCTGGCTCTCTTTGGCTTAATATCTGAAATATTCAGAATGATTAAATACATAAACAGAGCAATTACCCCAAAATTATACTGGAATGTAATATCGTGTATATATATATAAGTAGTCATTAAGTTAATTACAACAAACGGCAAAATTAATATATATCTTGAATATTTTTTCCCGGTGGTAAATAAAGCTGCTGCCACAGGAATGACCATCACTATAATATACCCTATTTTATCCATGCTGTCCGTTCCACCGTTTCCAACGATTTGAGAAATTACATATGCCGGATTGGTTAATATCGTCTGTATAATCTGTCCCATTCCGCCTTCCGGATTAAAATAAAGATTTGAGAAACGATTATCTAACACTCCCAGTCCAAAACTGTTCACAATAGATACAGCAATTATGAACCATACTGCAGATGCTGCCATTAAAATAATTCCACGTTTTTTATCTCTTCTGGAAAACAGGAAATAGCTTCCCAATACCATAATATAAATCGGCGCATCTTCTTTCACCATAAATGTAAGAATTGTAAATATGACCAGCAGAATATTTTTCTTCCTTTCTATTGTCCATGCTGTCATTAAAATCAAAAAGGTTAAAAAGCAGTTTTCATGAATGTCATAAAAGGAGCCGCCTGCCGTTGCCGGATATAACACATACAAAAGTGAAAGAGCAACCGTCATCCAGTTTGACAATCTGTATTTTCTGCACAATAAGGTTATTGGAATGACCGGAAGAGCAATCATCAGTGCCTGTATCAACTGTACAGTTACCGGAGATGAAAAAATAAAATATATCGGCAGTCCTACATAAAAAATAGGAGAAAAATGTACGCCAAAATGTGATAATAAATAATTTCTCTCCACAGTAGTATCTACGGTTCCCTTTTGCTTCATATATTCATACATCTGGGCAAAAATTCCAAAATCAAAGGTTGAATTACTATATGTAACATATCTTAAAACTGTTGTCGCCCCTACAATTGCAAATATTCCAACTGCAATTACCGCAATGATAATATTCGCCGTACGTTTTTTTATTTTTATACGCCTGAACATTTTAAAAATATCATTTTTTGCGTAGAAAAACGCCAGAGATACAATAAAACACAGCACTGCACTAAAACATACATTTCCAATTGGATTGTATAAACTGTTTGTCCACTCCACATCATAACCATTGTAAGCACACAAAACAGCAAAAACATAAACTGTTATAAACATTGCAATCCGCGCCGCATTGTCATACATATAATACAAAACAGCAAAAGCCGCCGAACCCAGAATCAATAACGCAACAACTACAAAGAAACTTTCTTTGTTGCAATAATCCAGGTTTGATATTTCCTTAAACACCTCTCTTATGATGGAACTTAATGCCCATCCGCCCACCAGACACACAAATAGTCCTTCTATTATTTTTGCCTGATACTTCTGAAAAAATTTTATTATGCCCATTTTTGTTTTCCTCCCTATATTGTCTCATTTTCCGCCAATAAATTATATTGTACCATATATATAAATTTCTTGCAGTCCTGAATTGTTCCAAATAATATTTTTTACATAAAATATTTATATTTTGCAAAAATACTATTGAACATTATATTATCTGTGATATACTATGTAGTAATGAATACTACGTGAAGGAGTTTTTGAAGTCTATGTATAAAATAATAAGCGACAGTGCATGTGATTTGTCACCAAAATATGTTAAAGAGCATGACGTTATAATTGTTCCTTTATCTGTCTCTTTTGACGGCGAAACCTATTATAGGGACAGCATTGACATAACCAGAAGCGAATGCTATCAGAGAATGGTTGATGACCCAAAACTTTTTCCTAAAACATCTCTTCCAAGTGTAGAATGTTATGCCGACACATTCAAAGAATTTACTGATCAGGGAATCCCGGTAATATGCCTTACAATTTCTTTAGTTTTGAGCGGTTCATACAATTCTGCCATGATGGCGAAGGAACTGGTGGAAGAGGAAAATCCTGACGCTCAAATCACGGTGATTGATTCAAAACAGAATACAGTTACACAGGCATTAATCATTGATCAGATTGTTAAAATGCGTGATGCCGGCATATCATTTGAGGGTATGCTTGAAAAACTGGATCAACTTATGAGTTCAGCCCGTATCTTTTTTACTGTAGGTTCTTTGGACTATCTTCAGAAAGGTGGTCGAATTGGTAAGGTCGCCGTAGCAGCCACTAGCAAACTTGGAGTAAAACCAATAATTATTATGAAAGACGGTGAAATCGGTCTGGGCGGAATTGGACGAAACAGGCAGAAACTAAAAAATAACATTATACAAATTGCGAAAAAATATATTAACGAAAACAATAAAGACAATTTTGTGGTATCCGTAGGTTATGGATATGATGCAACGGAAGGTGTTGAATTTATGAATACCGTAGAAGAAACTTTGGAAACAAAGTTAAACACTGAAACCAATGTCGCAATCGGAATTGTATCCGCAGTTCACACCGGTCCATACGCCATAGGAATTGGCGTGATTCAAAAATTTGAGACTTTATAGATTAAAAACAAGAAATAACGTGCTATTGTCACGTTTATGATATCTGTCAGAATCAAAAAGCTGGGCAGCCATTCCTAATGAGCTGCTCAGCTTTTTCCTTTTTATCTCCAAAAAATTATCATCTTTTCCAAACTATAGAATAATTCCGGCTGTTTTTCGCTAATATCACTCCATGACGGCGAAAAGCAGGTCAGCATATTTATCATTACAGTTGCAAATATCATAACTCCCAAGAGGATAAATATGTATTTGGTTATCTTTTTTTTACAGGCTCTGCTATACAGATCAAAAATAATATAAATTATCGGAATGCATAACATCCATGCAAAATCTACAGAATATCTTAGCGATGCCCCTCCTAATGCCGTAGTAATGTAACAGCCAGTCAATCCTGCCATAAGGCTGGCTATTACAAGTCCTCTTTCCCCCTGCTCTCTGATTCCTCTTTTCAGGGACCAGGGAAGCATTAATATAAGCCACATAACCGGATAAGACATAATTCCCATACATGCCATCTGATAAAAATATCCCATGTACTCACTGTGTGTTGACACAGCACCAACAAAAGGAAAATGATTACTAAAAACGGGAAGCGCCAAAATACATTTATATAAAGCAACAGGCAATTTGCCAAAATCAGTAGCTTTATAGTAACTTGTATCATAAACTGTCAATTGGTATTTTGCACCAAATTCAAATATGGAGTCGAATCTTATATAATTATAGAACATCAGACCTGACCCTACCAAAATAAACGGCACTGCAAACAATATTATGGCACTGCAATTTTCTTTTCTAAATATATTCCTTATATAAGAACCTGCTTTTGCCTTTAAAGAACCTTTATCTGTGCCCACAACATGATTACCATTAGACAGCCCATTTAAGACTATTGGAAGTACAATCAATGTTGCAAGCAGGAAATTAGGTCTGCATCCAACAGCCAACGCCATAAAAAGTGCACCTGCTGTTAAGCAAATCTTATTTATATTCCTCTTTGAAACTGCCGTATATATTAAATTAATACCCGCCAGTACACAGGCAAGGGCTGATACAGTGGCAATCTCATAAAACTTACTTCCCTCTATACAGAAGAACAGCATTGAACAATTTACAAATCCTGCCATTGCCCCCACAACTACCCAGAGATTTAATGTACTTTTCCATCTTTTTGCAATGTTATATACCAATAAAGACATCAGCACCACACACAACATTACCAAAAGCCACACAAGATTCATAGTATTTAACAGTTTCCCCGTCACCAGATAACACGGCAAATAGAAAACCAGGGCTGGAACAATTCCAAAATAGCAATAATATTTCCCATTATAAAATGCTCTGTCCCACTTATAGACTATATTATCTCTCTGCCCCCATTCATATGGATTGTCTAATTTTTTCAAGGCATCTATTCCCTGCTGTTCTGCTTCATTTTTTTCCGGATACAATCCGTTCAAATCTACCTTTCCCTGAGCCAGAGCAACTGTCAGTTCCTGATAAACATCCATGGAATATATAGAATCTTTATCCTGCAAAATTCCTTCCTGATTATCGCGGGTATAGGCAAGGAGACTGATAAATAAAATCTCAAATGCCGCAAACCCAATAAACACCCACTTTTGAAATTTTCTCTTTAAACTTTTCTCAAAAGCTTTATTCCACGTCAGAGAAACCGTGAGCATCAGCAATGTGAATAACAACACAAATATAAATCTTACAAGGTTAAAATGAAAATCTTTTTTATAATTCAAGTATATGGATAGTGCAGATATATATTTATCATGATCCACATTCAAATTTAGTTGTATTGAATAAGTTTTTCCGGCGAAGTGGGGTTTTATATGCTGCGTCAATGTTACATCCTTTACAATAACCTGCGGGTCACAGTCGGTTTTTGTCAGTTCAGACTTAGCATCATCCGTATAATAGAGATCATATTCTACGATATCATCATTTGTTTCCGGTATGATATCAATATTATTTACTATCGTATCAATTTCCGAAACAGTAATCGTATATGTATTTTTATCTTCGTCCTCGGAAACCGCAGTCGTAATACGGTTATCAGCTGAAGATTCCTCGTTCTGTGATAATCCCCGGGCAATGTCAATATTGTAGCTTTTTTTCTGGCAGTTTTTTCCAATAATTTCAAATGCCGCATAATTAAAAGTACACACTTCAAGAGACATTGCTATAAATAGAGAAATAACAATTGCAAAAATATATTTATTTTGACGCTTTCTATTCTTTTTAAAAATAAGCAGACCAGCAAATGCCAATATGATGCCTGTCAAAAACATAAAATATTGCATTTATTTCTCCTCTTTCACCTCATGATATTCTTGATCCGTATTTACATTCCAGACATTTGTCTTATCATGAATATTATTCACAATATCATATACTGCCTCAAACGATGTCACCATGGAATGATCCATATTATTGTATCTGTGCTGACCATTACGTCCCACACAATATAAATTGTCTAATGTATTCAGGTACCGAATAATTTCATCCATATGTGCATAGCCGTCAAAATATGCAGGATAGGCTTTTTGTATCTTTTCCCTATGGGAATCAATAACATCTTCCCTATTGATTACCTCCATAGAAACCAATTCCTTAATTGCCATTTCAATGCACTCTTCATCTGTCATATTCCAGAATTTATCACCCTCACGGCAAAAATATTCCAGTCCAATCCAGACGTTTTCTTCCGGCTTTTCAACCATATATGGAGACCAGTTGTTAAATATCTGTATTCTTCCTAATTTCACTCCTGTATCCTGAACATAAATCCAGCAGTCAGGAACAATGTTATTCAAAGTCTTAATCTTTGTTTTATTTTTCAAATTTAATTTTTTTACCAAAAGCCCCACTGTAACGAAGTCACGAAACGGAAGTTCTGATGCAGATTTCTTCACCATTTCCGGAATTTCACTCCCCCGGATATCAGCAATTAAATCATTCACTGGCATGGAAGATATGAATATATCTCCCTTGTACTCTTTTTCCACACCATTTTCGCAACAGATAACACTGGTAATTACTCCGTCCCTTGTATTAATCTGTTTCACTTCGCTGTTGAGTACAATAGTCCCTCCTTTTGATTTTATTTCCTCTGCCACTGTCTCCCAAAGCTGCCCCGGTCCAAACTTCGGATATATGTATTCTTCAATTAAAGAGGTTTCCACTTGAGCCCTTTTTTTACCCGGCAAAATTTTTTTAAACACATCCTTAATGACCGCAGTAATGGACAGGCCTTTTACCCTTTGTGCTCCCCAATCTGCTGAAATATCTCTGGGATGTCTTCCCCACAGTTTTTCTGTATAACCCTCAAAAAACATTCCATATAACACCTTGCCAAATCGGTTGATGTAGAAATTTTCCAAATTATCTTCCGGCAATTTTCTAACTACAGAATGCAGATAACTGAATCCTGCTTTCATTGTGGTTATAAATCCCATGTTTTTCAAGGTATCCCACTTTAGAGATACCGGATAGTCAAAAAAGTGTTTAGAATAATAGATTCTTGAAACACGATTTCTGATCAGCATAACCCGGTCTGTTGTTTCCGGATCAGGTCCGCCGGCGGCAAAGCCCTTTTCGTGCCCTAATATTTTATCGTCATAAGCCGGTTCTCCCTGAATCGGCATAACATTCATCCACCATTTATTTACCCTGTCATCTTTGGAAAAAAATCTGTGACCGCCAATGTCCATTCTGTTCCCTTTATACCTGACAGTTTGTGAAATTCCTCCTATTCTATCTGTTTTTTCTAAAACAATTACTTCGTATCCTTTTTCTTTTAAAAGTTCATAACCCGCCGTTAATCCTGCCGGTCCGGCTCCTACAATTATTACTTTTTTCATTGTATCTTCCCCTCTATTATTTATCATTTAGTTCCTCATATTCATCTATGTCTATAATC
>JAUUNJ010000040.1 GCA_030844625.1 Roseburia sp.
TGCATCATCCGTAACCTCTACATCATCATGGTAAACAACAAGTCCTTTGTATTCTCCTAATTTAACTTCACCTTCACCTACACTTGTTTTTGTTCCGCATCCGATTAATGCCAATGCCATTGCGGATGAAAGAACTACTGCTAAAACTTTCTTAAACATTTCGTTCATTTCTCCTCTTCTTTTTATTGTACTCTGTAATTGAACTCTCATTCAGTATAACTGGCAACTAAAAATCAGTTGTACACTTACTGAGCACGCATACAACTGATTTTATCACAATAATCACAATATTTAAAGTCTTTATTATAAATATTCCTGTCTATAACACCAGTTCACAGAAAAAACACATTTCATATTTAAACAAGCTTCTTACCTGTTAATTTCTCATATCCCTCCAGATATATCTCAATGGTTTTTTCTTCAACATCTTTTGGAAGTTTCCAGTCATGATTATTATTTTTTAACCAGTCCCGGGCAAACTGCTTGTCAAAAGATGGCTGTCCGTGACCAGGTTCATATCCATCTGCCGGCCAAAATCTTGAACTGTCCGGAGTAAGCATCTCATCACCAACTACAATGTTGCCATTTTCGTCAAGACCAAACTCGAACTTAGTATCTGCAATAATAATTCCACGTTCCAAGGCATAATCTGCACACTTAGTATAAAGTTTAATTGTATACTCCTTAAGCTTTGCGGCATATTCTTCGCCTTTTCCCGGAAATTCTTTTTCTAACACTTCAATGCTTTTCTCATAGGAAATATTTTCATCATGATCACCGATTTCTGCTTTGGTAGATGGTGTATAAATCGCTTCAGGAAGCTTGTCCGATTCCTTTAGTCCTTCCGGAAGTTTAATTCCACATACTGTGCCGTTTTCCTGATAACTTGCCCAGCCGCTTCCTGTAATATATCCACGCACGATACACTCAATTGGAAGCATTTTCAATTTTTTGCACATCATACTGTTTCCGTCAAATTTTGGCTGTCTGAAAAACTCAGGCATATCATTAACATTTACAGAAATCATATGGTTAGGAACAATATCCTCTGTCATGTCAAACCAGAACTTTGACATCTGTGTCAGAACAGTTCCTTTCTTTTCAATTACATTTTTTAATATGACGTCAAAACAACTGATTCTATCGGTTGCTACCATAATAAGGCTGTCACCATTGTCATAAATTTCTCTAACTTTTCCTTCTTTAATTGGTTTCATTTTTACTCTCCTTCCGTTTGGACTTCTGTCCACACTTCTTTCCGTTCGTACTACAGTTCGATTACACACTTGGTGCCTGTTCCAACTATTCTACACATTTATTTCTGCATGCATACCTAGTAATTCCTTGTTTTCGTCAAGAATTGGAGTTATCACTTCTGATAAAAATTCATCTACCTGCTCCGGTGAACGTCCAACATATTTACTTGGGTCCATTGTCTTCTGAAGATCCTCCAACGTCATATTAAACGCAGAATCTTCTGCAATCAGTTCTAACAGGTTATTGTCAAGACCTTTCTGTTTTACATTTGCTCCAGCCTGCATAGAAAGTTCACGTATCTTTTCGTGAAGTTCCTGTCTGTCGCCTCCTGCCTTAACAGCATCCATCATGATGTTTTCTGTCGCCATAAATGGAAGTTCACTCATAAGTCTCTTCTCAATAACTTTATCATAAACTACAAGACCATCTACTACATTCAGATATAAATCAAGAATTCCGTCAATTGCAAGAAATGATTCCGGAACACTTAAACGCTTGTTGGCTGAATCATCCAATGTTCTCTCAAACCACTGGGTTGCAGATGTAATTGCAGGATTCAGGGCTGTAACCATTACATAGTTGGCTAAGGAGGCAATTCTCTCGCTACGCATTGGATTTCTCTTATACGCCATTGCGGATGAACCAATCTGATTCTTTTCAAACGGCTCTTCAATCTCTTTAAGATGCTGCAAAAGTCTGATGTCATTGGAGAACTTGTGGGCACTTGCCGCAATGCCCGCAAGTACATTAAGCACTCTTGTATCCATCTTTCTTGAGTATGTCTGACCGGATACAGGGAAACACTTTTCAAATCCCATCTTCCGGGCAATCTTATTCTCAAGTTCTTTAATCTTTGCATGATCTCCTTCAAACAATTCAAGGAAGCTTGCCTGTGTGCCTGTTGTTCCCTTGCTTCCAAGAAGCATCATATGATCAATAATATAATTAAGGTCATCTAAATCTAATTTTAATTCCATAAGCCATAATGTAGCTCTCTTACCAACTGTAGTAGGCTGTGCCGGCTGGAAATGTGTAAATGCCAGTGTTGGCTGTGCCTTATACTTGTCAGCAAACTTTGCAAGTTCATCTATTACATTAATTAATTTCTTACGAACAAGCTTAAGTGCTTCCGTCATAACGATAATATCTGTATTATCGCCAACGTAACATGAAGTAGCACCAAGGTGAATAATTCCCTTGGCTTTCGGACACTGCACACCATATGCATAAACGTGGGACATTACATCGTGACGTACTAATTTCTCTCTTTCTTTTGCAACATCATAATTAATGTCTTCTGCATGTTCCTTTAATTCATCAATCTGTTCCTGTGTTATGTTAAGTCCCAGTTCCATTTCAGATTCAGCAAGAGCAATCCATAATTTTCTCCAAGTCTTAAATTTCATATCCGGTGAAAAAATATACTGCATTTCTTTACTTGCATATCTTTCTGACAATGGACTTTGATATCTGTCGTTCATAGTGACCTCCTCTTTTTTCGTTAATGCACACGCATCCTCCCGGAGCGTCTATCAGATGGGAGTCAGCCCGCATCTGATACATCATTTTTATTCAATGATATTCTAAAACATAACACTTAGGATGTAAAGAATGAATTTGCAGATTCACAATCATCATTTATGCCAAACACATATGGACTGTTTTTTTAATCCTTTCATTTCATCTTCTTCTATAATTATAAGTACCATAGAAAGAAAGAGAGCATACGCCCAATATCATCTTAATGATATTAGCATAAGCTCTCTTTTTTCTACTTCACATATGTTCCACGTATGTCTTCTTTGGGTGGTTCCATTGGGTACTTCTCATTAAAGCATCCCGTACATATTGCCTTTCCTCCGGAAAGTTCAATAAGTCTTTCTTCTTTTAAATAGGCCAGTGAATCAGAACCTATCACTTTTCTTATATCTTCAATAGTGCGGTTATATGCAATCAACTGCTCTTTTGATGGCACATCCGTACCAAAATAGCATTCGCTGATAAACGGCGGGGAACTGATTCTTACATGCACCTCCGTAGCTCCCGCATCCTTAAGCATCTGCACAATTCGATCACTTGTAGTACCGCGGACAATGGAATCGTCTATCATAACAACTCTTTTACCGCAAACAGCTTCTTTTAATACATTTAATTTTACTCTCACGCTGGATTCACGGTTCTTTTGCTGTGGTTTGATAAAAGTTCTTCCCACATAACTATTCTTAACGAATGCTGTTCCGTAAGGAATGCCTGACTGCATTGCATAGCCCATGGCTGCCGCATTACCGGATTCCGGAACACCAACCACAATATCTGCATCTACCGGACTGTCAATTGCAAGATATTTTCCTGCTACAATTCTGGAATGATAAACGCTTGTCCCATCAAAATAGCTGTCCGGTCGCGCAAAATATATATATTCAAACACACATCTTGCCTGTTCCTCTGATTTTAAACACATCGATTTATCTGATCTGATACCGTCTTTATCTATGATGACCACTTCGCCCGGCTCCACATCTCTTACAAATTGTGCATCAATTGTATCAAGAGCACAAGATTCGGATGCAAGAATATAAGCATT
Source organism: Roseburia sp. (assembly GCA_030844625.1). Lineage (GTDB taxonomy): Bacteria > Bacillota > Clostridia > Lachnospirales > Lachnospiraceae > Eubacterium_G. The sequence goes on from JAUUNJ010000040.1 coordinate 3,842, forward strand.
ATCCCTCTTTCCAATACAAAGTGGCCGGAAACCATATGGATCTCTTGCACCAATTAGTTTCCTCGGGCTGGAAACAACTAATGAATAAGCTCCTTTTATTTTTTTCATGGCATTAATTACTGCCTGCTCTGCTGTTTTTGATTTGATTCTTTCTCTTGCAATATGATATGCAATAACTTCTGAATCAATAGTTGTCTGGAAGATAGCTCCCGTATAAGCAAGTTCTTCTCTCAATTCATTGGCATTAATCAGATTACCATTATGGGCAAGCATTAAGGTTCCTTTCACATAATTAAGAACCAGAGGCTGGGCATTACTGGGAATACTGTCACCTGCTGTTGAATAACGGCAGTGTCCTACACCAATATTTCCTTTTAACTTTAATAAGTTTTCCTGATTGAACACTTCATTCACCAGTCCCATTCCTTTTAAAAGGTCTACTTTTCTTGGCCCGTTAGTATCAGAAACTGCGATACCGCAGCTTTCCTGTCCACGATGCTGAAGTGCAAACAGTCCATAATAGATAGTGGATGCCACATCATTACCGTCTAAATCATAAATACCAAATACTCCACATTCCTCATGGGGACGGTCCTCCTCCCATGTCATCTGCAAATTTCTGTCCTGATTCATAATATTCTCCTGACTTTTCTCATAATAAACATATTTTTCTGTCTTTTTTCCGGCTCACAGTCCATTTAAGCCTATTTCGTGTTCATTATAGAACTAAAGAAAGAGAAAATCAACTTCTGATTTTCTCTTTCTGCTTTTTTGCTTAAATCATCTCTTTATCGCTTTTACATCTGAGTATTTTCCATAATACTTTTTCCCTTTATATTTGGTATATGCTCTGGCTTTCACATAAAGAATTTTTTTTCGTCCCATATTGATAACGCAATTCTTTCTATTCTTTAACACTTTTGCCTTTTTGTATTTTTTTCCATTAAAAGAAACATACACCTCAAAATTATTAATCCCGCCAGATACTTTTATAGAGATTTTCACCTTCTTTTTGCTTTTCTTTTTTACAGACACTGCCGCTTTTCCCGGTAATACGGTAATAGATTTTTCTCCTGAAAAAACTGAATTTACATTTTTTCCATAGGCACAGACTCTATAATAATATGTTCTTCCCACCTTGACCGTACAATCATAAAATGAGATTCTGCCTGCTGAATTATCATCTATCACTTTCAACTGCTTAAAACTTCCATTTTTCTTAGTGGAACGGTAAATTTTATATCCTGCAGCTCCATACACTCTTCCCCAGGATAAAATTACTTTCCCCGGGTCAGAACTGCTCACCTTAAAATCAGCCGGTGCTACCAGACGCGGGACATGATCAGACAAAATATAAGTCGAATTATGGGTAATTTCCATCTCAGCATATCCATCCGTCGCACATGAAATATTCCTATTTATTATTTCCGGTGTTTTATTGTAATAACTGAGAACTAAATTTGACTTATAACCATACTTTGCCTTTAAATATTCATTCCCAACTCTTATTTTTACCTTGCCCGGCAGTTCTCCATTGTCTGCAAACTTCATTGCAAGCACATTCTCGTCATCAGAATACCCCAGTTTCTTTCCTTTCGTAATATAAATACCCACTGACAAATCAATGGATTTACATTTTTCTTTCTTTATATCACTTCCATGAAAAACCCACTGAACATCCTCTCCTTCAAATACGACTGTTACATTTCTCTGTGCCATTGCTTCAAATATTTCTTTTTCTGCAATACTTTTTAATGAATACTCAACAATAGCCACTTCCCCATCTTTCATATTATGAATGGCTTTAATCACACCGCTGGTATTGGCTGTTGAACCGTAATATACAATATCAAACCGGCTTCTGATTTGGATTTTGTAATCATCTGCCAAAATAGATTCAAGCCTTTTTCCCGTATATTTTACTTTAACGTTTCCACCATAAATTATAATCTGCTCAATATGATAAGTTCCATTTTCCAAATATGTATTCAGAGGAATTTCTATTTCTGCCTTACTGTCTGTAATCGGCTGATCGGGTTCCCAATACAATGCTTTCTTATTGCCATTTTCATTGGCTATAGAAAGGCTTATCCCCGATATGCCTTCTTTTCCCGGATTCCATTCTGCATTTAAGGTAAGTACATTCGGTGTAACAATATTATTTTCCATAATCCGGACAGAATTAAGACTTACCTGATTATTTAAGGTTTGTGTACAATCATTAATTTGAATTTTTACCGTAAATTTATTGGTGTCCCAGTTTTCATCTTCCATAAAATAAATATTACCTAATATGTCTTCCGATTTAATAGACCTTAAGGTGTATTCCCCTGGAGAACAATTTTGCTTCATAGGCAGATAAAATTTTACACCATGTTTTCCTGTAGTCAGCCCTTCATTATCAATGCCATAAATGACAATCTCCTCCCCTTCTTCATTTTCGTACTGCAATTCAAAAGAATCCAGTCCTGTATCTTCCTCAATATCAATGGTTCCGTCAATATCTTCACCATATGAAATACCCTGTGAATTATTGATAGTTACTCCTTGAAAAACAGGTCCCTTTGTATCCATAACAAAAGAATCTTGTATCTTAATCCTCTTTGTTGCCTCAGTGATTTCATCCTTAGAAACTGCATAATAGTTTCTGTTTTCATTGCTATCATAAATTACAACACTATTTACCTCATATTCTCCCTCCTGAAAGTATGCATTCTGTTCCTGTAAATCAAAGGATATTTTATGTATTCCGGTAAACATCCGGCTTTCATTCTCATTCTCCACATCATAATTCAGATAAACGTATTGATTCGTATTTTCATTTCGGAAGCTGATTCGAATAATTTTTACACCGCAACCCTCTTCTGTTATATCAAAAGTAATATCCATATTTCCATATGCACTTATCCCTTCACTGTTATGAATAATCATTTTGTTAATAACAGGCGGCGTGACATCGAAACCTGAATCTGCAAAAACTGTTTGAAAAGGCATAAGTGTCAAAATTACTATCATAACTGCTGCCACTATTTTATTCATTCTTATTCCCTCCCATATCATTGTCTATTTTAATCTTATAAGTCTTATCTGCTTTTTCAATTTCTGTCCCTTCGTCTGTTATATGTGCTTTTGCCAGAGTAACATATAACACTTCTTCCCCATTGTCTATGAGCTGATAATAATTCTGTACCACATTTTCACCCTGCTTTCCTCCCAAAAACAAAAGTTCTTTATCTCCCTGTTTTATTACCAGCATAGGAAAATCCGGCTGTTCCTTTTTAATCTGAAAAGAAACTTTCATATACCATGCACCAAGATAAATGCTCTTTACCAAATAATCCGTGTCTTCTATGATATGGTCTGATATAATTTCTCTACCTTGATAGACTTTGGACAGGTCCATTTTTATATCTGCCTTTGCCGTATGAAGTGTGGATGAATCCTCTCCCTCCATGTACAAAACCACCAATGTTGCATTAACACTTTTTTTCTTTATTTTATCCCATGAGCCTGCTTCAAAGACATTGGACGAAATATATTCCCCATTACTTTTTGCAAACATTTCCGCATTTAAAATCTCTCCATTTTCCAGCTTTACTTCACATCCTGCCAATTCAATATTACTGTCACTACTAAGACTGATTTTAAAATCAACGCCCTTTCCTGTTACCACATACTGTTTAATAACAACGTTTGTTTCTCCGATCATTACCGTCTTATTTAGTTCTCTTGTATATTCAGAAGTATTATATTCATATGTCTTTCCTATATCTGTAAAAAATTTCTCATATATATTAGACATAACTGCCATAATTGTATTGGCATTAATGACCAATAAAGCAACTAAAATAATTGCAGCAGCTTTATAATGTATCCCGTGCAGTTTGTGAATATGCTTTTTGCCATAATCATTTTTTACATTTTCCATGATTCTCAAAACAGTATCCTTTTCAGGTTCTATTATATCAAACTGATTTTTTATTCTGTTCTGTATTAATTTATCAAGTTCATCCATTAATGCCATCTCCTTCCTCAATATTTTTTTTCAACAGATCTCTTCCCCTTCTTAACAGCGTATATACACTTGTTGTTTTCTTGTTCAGTATTGCTGCTATCTCTTCAACTTTATAGCCTTCATAATAATATAAAAAAATAACGGCTCTGTACTTTAACGGAAGTTCCAAAACAATATTTTTCATATCAGAATCATTCTGTGTATTATTCAATTCATCTAATATGCCGATTTCTTTCTCCCCCAATGGCACTACTTTTCTTCTGTGTGCCGATTTTACTATATTAATCGATTTATTTATGGTTACACGAATAAGCCACGCTTTTTTATGTTCTTCATTTTTGAAGTTCTTTTCATTGGCGTACTTAATAAAAACTTCCTGCAATACATCTTCTGAATCTTCCTTACTACCCGTGTATGAATATGCAATTTTGTAGAGAGTTGAACTATATCTCTGAATAATCGTATCAATCTCATCCCAACTGTATGTTTCTGTATTCATGTATTAAAATCCTTATATATGCGAATAAGCAGGAAATTTTTATCTCCTGCTTTTCACTATTTAAACTTTTAGTTTCTTAAACTTACCGTATGTTTTATTTTTTTCCTTTGTTCTCACAATCCTTACCTTTATAGTGCACTTTTTGGCATATTTAAAACAATACGTTTTTTTCTTTGTGGTTTTTATCTTTTTGTATGTTCCATTTTTCTTTACATATATCTGATATTTACCATTCTTTCCCGCTCCGCTAAATTTTAATTTAATTTTTTTACCGGAACGTTTTGCCGACACCTTTGGTGCTTTGATTTTCTTTTGTGCAGTTGTTGTATATGTCACCTTTTTTTCATTCTGATTGTCATTCAAAATATCCTGTACCACACTTTCATTTTCTGCATTTTGAATTTTTACCCCTGTCGGGTCAACCCATGCAGTTTTATAGTGACTTCCACACCTTTCACATTCCCGAAGAGTATAGCCATATTCTTTTTCCGTCGGTTCCACCACGGTTTCCACATAAGCATGTCCCAGTTTGGACGTAACATCCCTTTTTTCCCAGACACTTTCACAATGAATACAGGTATATAGTGTATAACCTCTGTCTGTACATGTAGGTTCTACCGTAAAAACAGCCTTGCTGTAATCATGTTCTAATTTTTCTGTATAGTCTTTCATCATTTGATGACCACACTTACAACACTCATAAATGCTGTATCCCTCTTCAAAACATGTAGGTTCTACTACCTCTTTTGGGCCATTATACTCTTTGTATGCATGATTACACTCCCCTGTCAATCTTTGGAGTCTGACTCTGATACCTACAGAATATCCTGTTGCATATAATAATTTTGTGCGTAAAACATATGTTGTTCCTGCTTTTAAAGTATACTCTTCGAAAAAATAATTGGACACATTCCCCCCTGTTTCACCTTTTATAATATTTCCTTCAAGGTCCATAAGGGTACCCTCAATGTCACCATCTGGAGCAGGAAGATAAAATGCATAAACTCCTGTATCATAAGGTGTGAAATACAAATCTATCGTAGAACCGGCACTAAAGTAGTTAATAGTCAGTCCGGCTTCTCCCGACCATGCCGAACCGAAAGTATAGTCCGGAACATAATCTCTCACCTCTATTCCATAGCTTACAGTCGCATTTCCATACGTTATTTTCACTGTTTTTGTGCCACGAGTGCTCGTGTCAATATCCGATGCTGTATATCCCAATTGTACATTTTCTGTTGTTCCGTCTTTATGCTTTACTTTCAAAACCAAGCCTTCCGGATCAAATTTTCTTCCCAGCATCCAGCATTTTATTTTCCTGTATTGCACAAGACTGATTCTGTCAGAATCCGGTTCCTCCGGTGTGCTCGCAGCATCCTCTCTAACCGGATTGGATATCACTTTTTTGTCCGGTTCCACTTCTATGCCATCTACATAAATACTGGTGCTTCTTTTATTTTCTACAGTAACCTCTCCAATAGTCTGGATTCGTTCAAACTCTATATCAGGACTTTTTCCCTCACCTTCTTTTTCATAATATGTATCATAAACAACAATATTTTTTGACGTTTCAATAATTACCTTTTCCTGTCCCGTAGGCCAGTCCCCATACTTTTCTATAGTTTCCGGCCAGATAGCTGAACTATAATAGCTTCTGGTGAACGCATCACGACCAACATATTTTACTGAATCCGGTATTTCCATTTTTTCTGGCAGGAGAAAACCATTACAAAAAGCAAAATCACCAATCGTTTCTACTCCTTTGAACATGGAAAAGTCCTCCAGAGTCATTTGGGCATTTTCAAACGCTGACTCTTCTATCATTTTCATTGCTGTCATTTTCCCAAACGAATTTAAATTTTCACAGCTTGTAAATGCCTTATACTCAACCTTTTCGACAACTCCTGCAAAATCCACTTCTTTCATTTTTTCGCAGAATGCAAATGCATACTTTCCGACGGATTTGATATTTTCCGACAATACGGTAACAGTTTTTAAATTTTCACATTTAAAGAATGCATAATCCCCTATACTGTTAACGTCTTCACCTATGATAACCTTTGTTATTTCTGCACACATTGAATACCATGGTGCCGGATTTTCTTCATCAAAATTATTCATATCTCCATTCCCGTTAATGTTCAGTACTCCTTCATCATCTAATGCCCATGACATCTCCGGTCCTAACGTCCCTTGTGATACTTTTTCCTGCGCCTTAACAGAAATATACGGTCCGGTCATAGTACAAATTAAAATTACTGCCATTATAATTCCTATTATTTTTTTCTTTACCATACATACCCTCCTATTTTATTAATAATTTTTTCCCTTCTACTTATAATACAATCCCAATTTTATTTTTTAGTCATTTTATTATATTTAATACTTAATTTTATTAGTTTTCCAAAATATGATATAATGCACATATATTTTTTATTATGACAAGGAGAAAAGTTATGGAAAAAATGCAAAAGAAAGTCAACACATTGGAAACAAATAGCACCATTTATTTCATTTTATCCATATTAGGACTGAATATTATTGCTTATGCGCTAATTCAAAATGATTTTAATAATTTTACCATTGCCAAACCGCTTTCCACAGAGGAGACAAATATATAAAAAATGTAAATAGTATGAGTAATTGGTTGTAGAAAATTTTTCAAAAAAGACGCCGGCTAAACAGCCGGCATCTTTTTATTTATAAGAGTTCTTTTAATAATTTATTTACCACTGCCGGATTTGCTTTACCCTGAGTCGCCTTCATTGTCTGACCGACCAGTGCACCGATGGCTTTTCCTTTTCCGCTGCGGACATCTTCTACCGCTTTTGGATTTTCCTGAATCACTTTCTTTACAATCTCACGAAGCGCATCCTCATCATTGTCCTGCTTCATGCCGTTTTCTTCCACGTACTTTTCTGGATCAATGTTGTCTGTAAACATCTTTTCAAAAACTTCCTTTGCAGCACCTCTGTTGATTACATTTCCTTCAATCAGCTTAATCAGCTTGGAAAGATTTTCTGCCGAAAATTTTATCTGGTCAGGATCCATGCTCTCTTCCTTACAAAGTCTCATGGTCTCACCCATAATCCAGTTGCTTACCTCTTTCGGTTTATTACCCATGGCAACCGTATCTTCAAAAAGATCTGCCAGTGGTTTATACAATGTAATGATATCTGCATCATATTCAGGCAGTTCAAACTCACTGATATATCTCGCCATCTTTTCATCACGAAATTCCGGTTCTCTTGCCTTCACTTCTGCCATCCATTCATCGCTGATAATAATTGGTACAAGGTCAGGATCAGGGAAATATCTGTAATCCTGGGCATCTTCCTTGGAACGCATGGCATAGGAATATTCCTTTGCATCATCCCATCTACGTGTTTCCTGAATTACCTCTTCGCCTGCTTCCAGCAGATCAATCTGTCTTTCTCTCTCATTTTCAATTGCCCTTGCTATTGCCTTGAAAGAGTTAAGATTCTTCATTTCTGTTCTTGTCCCAAATTTATCCGAACCATATTCCCGAACAGATAAGTTAACATCCGCTCTCATGGAACCTTCATTTAACTTACAATCTGATGCACCAAGATACTGGATAATCAGACGCAGTTTTTCAAGGTATGCAATAACTTCATCGGCTGAGCGCATATCCGGCTCTGATACAATCTCTATCAAAGGAACACCAGAACGGTTCAAATCCACCAAGGAGCAATCATTCCAGTCATCATGTACCAGCTTACCCGCATCCTCTTCCATATGGATTTCATGAATTCTTACCTGTTTCGGATTTCCGTCTGCATCTTTAATTTCCACATATCCATTGGTACAGATTGGCTTATAAAGCTGTGAAATCTGGTAGTTCTGTGGATTGTCCGGATAAAAATAATTCTTTCTGTCAAATTTACAATTCTGTGTTATAGCACAGTTTGTGGCTAGTCCTACTGCCATTGCATATTCCACAACCTGCTTATTTAATACAGGCAGTGAACCCGGCATACCGGTGCAGACAGGGCATGTATGTGTATTTGGTGCTCCGCCAAACTCTGTGGAACAGGAGCAGAAAATTTTTGTCTTTGTTGCTAACTCTACATGAACTTCAAGTCCAATGACTGTTTCGTACTGTTTCATCGCTGCTCCCCCCTAATCTCTATTCTTAGCTATATCACATCTCTCATAG
>JAUUNJ010000041.1 GCA_030844625.1 Roseburia sp.
GGAGTTGAACCTGCACGTCATGGACACTAGAACCTAAATCTAGCGCGTCTGCCAATTCCGCCATATCCGCTTGTTTTTTCTAAAATAATACTAAGTTGAGTTAGTGTTACCACATGTTACATAGTAACACTTTTTTTCCAAAAACGCAAGAATCTAAATTACAGCTGCATCCTTGAATTTATTTCCCAACATCATTAGTATCTTCTTTATACCTGCATACATCTGTATGTAATTTCTAATCATTCTCTGAAACCAATATTTTTCTTTGGGCAAACAGTTGTACATCTGCCGCATCTGATACATTCGCCATCGGCAGTGGGACTTTCATCCAGTTTTATTTTTACCGGACACTGCATGCGGCATGCCTGACAATTTGGTATGCACTCCTCTTTTTTTCGTTTTAATGCCAAAAATGGTATTTCCGGCAACAGGGAAAAAACCGCCCCCATAGGGCATAAGAACTGGCAGAAAAATCTTTCATGGATTCCCATTCCAATGAAAATTAACAAAAGCAGTACAATAGCCCCACCAAGTCCAGCCACCTTAAAATTACCTGCAGTCCACAGAGAAAATGGAGTCCATGGACTATATTGTGTAATCATTGCATTCTGCTGCGCAAAGCACAACACCAGCAATAGAATTAAAATTATGTATTTTACTTTTTGCAAATACGGCACAATTTTTAAAGGTATTTTAAACGGTTTTATTTTTAGTTTCTTTAATATAAGCTGTACAATTTCAAATATCCAGTCTCCAAGAGCTCCAAAGGCACAAGCCCAGCCACAGAATATTCTTCCACACAAAATTGTTAATAAGCATAACATAATCAGTTTTGTCACAAAGACAGATACTTCTATAACGGTTCCGCTTCCCATGCTTGTAAAGATTTCTTTAATGCCTCCGAATGCCTGAGAAAACAAAGCAGGAGCAAAGATAAAAAATAGAATTTGTACTACAATTCTTCCATATCGAAGAATTGCCGCTTTTTTTGCCCTTGCCTTTCTGGCTGCGATGGCTTTTTCTCTTGCGGACTGCCCCTGCCTGTTTTCTGTTTTTGCCTTTTTATTGATTGCTATATCATTCATATATCATTCTCCACTTCTCCGGGTCATTATTTTTCAGCTTTCTCTAAAGCTTCTTTTAATCCATTGATAATTCCATTTGATGAGTATGTGGCTCCTGTCACAACATCCACTTCCACAGACTGTTTTTTTACTACTTCATCAAATATTATTTCAGCCTGCCTGAAATAATCCGGAGTTTCCTGATCTGCCTTTGTGGCTCTTGCAGAAATAATAGTTCCTTTTTCTATTACAAGTTCGACTTCTACAATTCCTCCGAATCCCTGGGCACTGCCCGTATAAGTTCCATCTGTATACAATGAATTGGTCTGCCCCAAATTTTCCCCTGCTTCTGCACTTGCTTTCTCTTGCATTGCCTCTATTTTTCCCTGACGTTTTTCAGCAAATCCCTGATATACAAACAATATCCCGCAGATACATAGAATATTTATTAATTTTATGAAAAAAGATTTTATTCGCATAATTTTTGCCAATCCTTTCCGTTTTCCCATTTCTTATTGTCCGGCTTCCACGCATGCATCTTTAAACGCTTTATATAATGCATTAAAAGAACAGGTGGCTCCGGTCACAACATCAGGTACTTGAAGTGGGTTACTCTGCAGCTGTGCCAAGATTCCTACCATTTTTCTTGTTCCATTTAATGCTCTGTTATAATAGACCTGATTGCTGTCATCTGTAGTTGATATAATTCTGATATTTTCCAAAATTCCTAATTTAAATGTAATTTCCGTTGTCATCCAATATGTATCAAACTCTTCATCCTGGTCAGCTTCCACACTAACTGTCTCCAGATATGTTCCATCTTTTACTGCCAGTATTTTCCCATCGGATGTCTCATTTTCATCTTTTCCTGTATGGTTTTGATCTGTATTATCTGTGGTATTATCAACAATTTCAATCGGAACATTCTGACCTGTTGCCAATTTCAAACCTTCAACATATAGCGCCAAAATGGTTTTTGAAGAACAGGTAGCTCCGGAAACAGCAGAAATTCCGGAAGCTGACTGTTTTTCAATTAATTGAGCCACCACGCCTTTATACCTGCCAGTTCCGTTTGCTGCTTTTTGATAATATTTCTGATTACTTTCTGCATTGGATTTTATGTTATCTATTTTTATTAGTTTTCCCCCCGCAAACGTAACATCTGCATACATAGTATATTTTTCAAATTCTTTACTTTCATCCGGCTCGCAGAATGATTCTACATGATATGTTCCATCTGCAGCTTTTCCCGAATTTGTTGGGACAGTTTCATCCCCTCCATTAATAACAGTTGTCTGATCAGATTTTTTCTTTGAATTGCTCTTTTTCCTGTTAGCCTTTTTCCCATTTTTCGCAATAGCTTTTGCTTTCGCATTTTCAAAAGCCTCCATAATTGCATTGGACGAATATGTTGCCCCACTGACAACATCTACATCACTGCTTTGATTCTTAAGAATCTTTTTTACAGTAGGTTTATATGCCTTTATCCAGTACGCTTCATTAGCACTGTCATCATTTCTTGTGATTTTGAGTCCAAAAATCTTTGTCGCTTTTCCATTTTTAAAGGTAACATTAATAGAAATGGTATAATCAAAATTTTCGCACACCGCACTACCAATATATGTTCCATCAGCAGGCAGTCCTGAGGCCGTTTTTTTATTTTTTTTAGAAGTCCGATTCTTCTGATTGGATTCTTCTGTAGTTTTCACAGTATTATTACTTTTTGTTACTTTATCCTTTTCATCTATCACTGCCTGATTCAAAGCATCAATAACCGCCTGACGTATTCCATTGGATGAGAATGTTGCACCTGATATGGTATCAACATCTGCAGATTGTGCACTCACAATTTTCTGAACAATAACCTCTGCCTTTGCATAATAGCTGGGAGTCTCTTTATCGTGATTCACAACTGTAATATTAGAAATTTTCCCTTTTTTTATTGTCACAGAAACCTTGATTTCTCCTCCATATCCGGTTCCAGAACCAAAGTACACTCCATCTTTCCATTTTCCTTGTTGCAATTTCTGATTGGAAGCATCTGATTTTTCTATATCATCTGTTGTTTCCTTATTATTTTCTGAATTTTTGACAATGGATTTCGCTTCAACTGTATGATTTCTTCCTACTACACTATTTGCTACACTTTTTATAATTGGTAAATCCTGATGAATACCTGCTATTGCACACGTCAAAACTAAAATAGCCGGCGTAAAAAAAAGTATATACTTCCAATTTTTCATATAAAACTCCTCATTTTTCTATTCTGCATCATATCTTTATATACCACTATTTTGCTATATCATAATCAAAGTCACTTGTAAAATATTCCTGAATTCCCTTTGTAATTGTTATTTTATCTTTGTCGTCTTCTAGGATCAGGTCAAACATATCGCTATTTTTCTTCCAGTATTCCAATGCTTTTTCCTTTCCCATAACAAACAGGGATGTAGAAAGTCCGTCTGCCAGAACACCGTCCCCACTGACAATTGTAACGCTTTTTAGTCCGGTCTCTGCCGGATATCCGGTCGCCGGATCTATAATATGATGATAGGTTATTCCATCTTTTTCAAAATATCTTTCATATCCTCCGGAAGTTATAACTGCCTTATCCTTTACAGATACTACTCCCAGATAATTGTCCCCGCCGTCTGGATTTTCTACTGCCACTTTCCACAATGTACCATCCGTTTTCTCCTTATACACCTGAACATTTCCTCCAAGAGATACCATTCCGGCAGTTACATTATACTTTTCATAAATTTTCATGATTTTGTCAGATGTATAACCTTTTGCTATCCCGCCAAGATCTATTTTTGTATTTTCCGGAAGACTTATAAATTTGCTATTGCCATCGAACTCTATTTTTGATGCATCCACATTTTCCAGTAATTTTTTAATTTTATTCCTGTCGGGAACTTTATATTTATGTGTTGTAAATCCCCATTCTTCCATCAATGGATATACGGTAATATCAAAAGCGCCTTCCGTGCTCTTGTATAATTCAATGGACTTACTGATTAAAGATGCCGTATCCTCTGAGAGATATTCACTTCCATTATCATTTACAATAGATATTTCACTATCCTCAATTCCGGTACTTAACAATTCATCTAAACGTTTTATCTCTTTTTCCGCTTCATCAACTGCCTGCTGAGCCTCTTCCCCGAACGCAGTCAGGGTCATTACAGTATCCATGGCAAATACATCTTTTGTAACCGCCTCATCTGTTTCAGCAGATTTTTCTTCTGACTTCATTGCCTCACTATCTGACTTACTGCATCCACAAAACACAATAAATAATGCAGATATCAATAATATCTTCCATATATTTCTTCTTGTCATCTGAACTTCTCTCATTTCCTATTTTCTGTGCAATCTAAAGCAAACTATCTAAACGCCGAATTTGGGGCTGCCATAATCTGACAACCCCATATCTTTCGGCATAATATATTATTTAAGAATCAAATACCTATTTTACTTTTACTGACTTCTTTGCAGACCACGCACCATAATGTTTACTTCCTGCTTTTGTTGTATACGCTCTGATTCTTACATAATAAGTTTTCTTTGATTTCAGTTTTTTGATAATCTTCTTTGTTATAGAAGCTTTCTTTACTGTGACAGTTTTTGCTTTCTTGAACTTTTTGTTCAATGCATACTGTATTTCGTATCCCTTTACATTCTTAACTTTCTTCCAGGTTACTTTTATTTTTTTCTTTCCATTCTTCTTGGCTTTAACTCCTGTTACCTTCGCCGGCTTTTTCACATCAGTTGCCCCGGTATTTGCTGTAGTTTCAACTGTTGCCTTTGTTGTTTCCTGGGCCTTTGTGGTTGTTTCTTCTGTAGTTTTTTCTGTTACCGGCTCAATCTTGTCTTCTGCTTCTGCTTTTACAGATGCAGTAATATTTTGGTAATTATCGCTGACAATTATCAAAGTATATTCCGTATCAACAGTTGGCGCTTTGTCCAAGGTCTGTGTCAATGCTGTTAAATTGCCACCGGTTAATGTAGCATTATTTCTTCCTGCCCTATAAGTCAATGTGTATGTCGGGCTATCCAAATCTTCAAGATTTACACCAAGAGCGATATTTAATACGGAACCTTTTAATGTGGCTGTTGCTGTTGCTGTCGGATAATATTTCTTTACCTTACCAACAAGCTCACTTATTAATTCTGCCGCCTCCACAGAAGTTGCATTCTCATTGGCAATTAACTCTTCTGCTTCCTGAACATGTTCCTGTAAATCACTATCACTGCTGTAATTTTCTACTGCCTCAGCTTTCTGAATCCATTTCTGTAATTCTGCTTTCTGTACTTCTGAAATAGAAGTAGAAACTGTTCTGCTTATAGCCGGATAATTACTGCTGTTAATTGTTACTGTATAACTTGTGCCATCAACAGGATTAGCTTTTAATTGAACTTTGTTGTCCTTAATTTCGGCATTTGCCGCCAGATTTCCACTGACAGAAACGTTCACATTTTCAAGATCTTTTGGAACTCCACTAATGCTTAACACATCAGAATCTGCCGCAATGGCAAGTTTCAGTGCACTTAAATCTCCTGTATAGTATTCATCAAGCTTTAATCCATCTGTGCCGCAGGAAATGTCAATCAATCCCAGATTTGTAATAAGGGTCACACTTGAAAGCGTTGCACCGTTCATATCGAACTGATAATACTCTCCACCGCTTCCGTGAGCTCTCTTCAATCCCTGTCCTCCAATAACAGACCATGCAATTTCCACTTCGTCAACTCTTGTTCCATACCATAGGTTTTCAAGTGCTGTCATACCATAACTCTTTTGTTCCGTAGTATTCAGTACGGCACCATAAATTGTATAATCAGAAAATTCATTTTCACCCACTTGAATTCCGTCAGCTGTAGTAACACCACCCAAAGTTATCTGGTAATCACCATAACCGCCAACAAGGGTTAAATCTTCCACAGACAGATAACTTGTGTTTATTTTTGTATCCTGAATTTTTGAGAAGCTGTAAGAACCATTTTCTACATCCAATTCGCTGTAATATTCAGGGGCCTCTTCTAAATCAGAAAAGTAGTAATTGTCCTTTTCTGTCAGGTTTGTTTTCAATTCTTTGTAATCCTCTTCACTGACAGCTACAGGAAGTGTGACACCCATAATATAAGTGCCGTCATTGTATGTACCCTTAGCCAGCCCTGTTGTACCTGTAAATTTACTTGTTGTTGCAGTAGAAACAGCATCAATACCGTCTTCCACTTTCCATACCGCTTTATCTGTAAGATTATAAGCCTCATAAAAATCCGTATATGGTACATTCATTGTAATGTACTTATAAGTTGCTTCTGCTGCCGTTGCGTTCTTTGCCGGAGCATATGTAATCCCACCAACTACCAGGCTTAACGCAAGCAGTACTGATAATACCTTTTTCCTCATGTCTACATCCTTTCCTGCTAACTTTGTTAGTCATATCTGTTTTATGTTAGTTTATTCTAACTTCGAAGGATTTTAGCACATTCAAAATTTTTATGCAAGTTTTTTTTTACAATCTACATTTATTTTTTATATAAGAATCTCGCCTATTTACAAGACGATATGCCGTAATTGAGAATATTTCTCATTAAATTATAATTGCCATTTTATCGCCTTCTGTCTGCCGAACACAAACCTTCTATAGATTCCTGCTTTTTCCATTAACTGTTGGTGCGTTCCCCTCTCTTCAATGGTTCCCTTTGAAATGACCAGAATTTGATCTGCTTCTTTTATGGTATTTAGACGGTGTGCAATAACAAGCAGTGTTTTTCCCTGACAAAGTTCACTTATGGCTTCCTGTATATACCTTTCATTATCAGCATCCACGCTGGCAGTTGCCTCATCCAGTATGACAATCGGTGCATCCTTTAAGATACATCTTGCAATAGAAATTCTTTGCTTTTCTCCGCCGGACAGGCTTTCCCCACCCTCTCCGATTACGGTATCAAAGCCTTGGGGCAGCTTCATGATAAAATCATAGCATCTCGCCTTCTTTGCCGCCTCAATAATTTCCTCACGGGTTGCATCCGGTCTGCCCATACTAATATTATTATAAATTGTATCCTGAAACAAATATACCCGTTGAAATACCATGCTGATATGGTCCATCAAATCTGTAAGAGGAATCTCTCGAATATCCTTTCCCCGAACAAAAATCTGACCACTCTTTACATCCCAAAATCTTGCCAATAAATTCGCTACCGTAGATTTACCACCTCCGCTCGGTCCCACCAGAGCGCACATTTGATTTTTCTCTAAACAAAAGGAAATATCATGCAGAACCTCTTTTTTGTCGTATGCAAAGTTTACATTTTTAAATTCAATTTCCGGTGCATTGCTTTTTTCAGGAATTTTATCTGTTCCATCATCTGCCAATTCACTCTCTTGAAATACTTCTTCCACTCTGTCAAGACAGCTGCTCATAACCGTAAGCCTCGTACTACTGCCGTACAATGCTTTTACCGGTCCAAACAAATCAAACACAAACAATAAAAGTCCAATCAGATAGGAAACCGATAACATCCCCTTTGCATTTATTATCATAGCAACTGCCAAGATTACCGCCGAACCCGTTCCCAGCAATAGGTTAATCCACCGCATACAAGGTACTACATCCCTCTCAAATTCCAGACTTTTTTCACGGCTTTTTCTAAAATTATCCGTAAGCTCCTTTGATTTTTCTCCCAAAAGATTATATGTCTTGATAATACTTATACCCTCTGTAAAATCAAGAACCGCCTCCGTTAAATTCTCGCTCTGTTCCTGTCGGACTGTGGAGTTTTTCATCTCAATGTGATGCAGACGATTTCCTACCAGCATCACAATCCCAAGAATAACGAAGCCGGCAATTCCCAGCCACGGACTTAAGAAAAATAGAAATACAACCATAATTACTTCTGCAAAAATCTCGCTCATCATATCTGCAAGAGCCGTCATACAGTTCTCTTCAATAAATCCCATGTCTGTGGAAAGCACAGAACTGATTTTTCCAATATTTCCCTCGGTAAAATACCCCATAGGCATCTTTCGAAGATGTCTTCCAAGTTCCATACGTTTATCAGCAAATACCATAAACCCTGCGGCAGACTGCAAGCGATCTGCCGCATGCTGGAAAATAGTCTGTAAAATCACACATCCTGCCATTGCAATTCCAACCGCTATACATAACTTTCCATCCGCTGTTTTTTCTATAAAGGCAGAAAACAGGATGAAAGCAAGCCCGATTGGTGCTTTTGACAGCATGGATTTTAAGAAAGAAAACACAAATGCTGTCTGAATTCTCCTTTTATATTTCCCCGATACCTTTATAATTCTTCTTATTAAAGAAATCATTTTATCACCGCCTTTCCTGACGAAACTTTCCAATTCATGCTTCCCTCTGCCGCCTGCCACAACTTCTGATATTGAGGGCATTTTTGCAGCAATTCCTCATGGGTTCCTGCTGCTGCCAGATTACCATTGTCCAGCACGCAGATTTTATCCGCATTTACAATTGTATGTAGTCTATGTGCGATGACAATAACCGTCTTATCTTTGATTATCTCTGAGATTGCTTCATTCATTTTTTCCTCATTTTCCGGATCCATAAATGCAGTTGCCTCATCTAATACTACGATTGGTGCATTTTTAAGAATCGCTCTTGCAAGGGAAATTCTCTGGCGCTCGCCCCCGGAAAGCTGCTTGCCACCATCACCTGCCATCGTATGAATTCCCTTTTCCAATCTGACAAGAAATTCATCGCATTGCGCTTTCTTTGCTGCTGCAAGCACTTCCTCATCCGATGCCTCCGGTTTTCCAAGCCGAATATTTTCCATCAGACTTATATTAAAGAGAAACTGTTCCTGTGACACATAGGAAATCTCATTATTTAATGCCTCAATGCTCATGTCCCTCACATCCTGGCCCCCAATCTTTACACTGCCCTCTGCGACATCATAAAAATGTACCATCAGCTTTGCGAGAGTAGATTTTCCACTTCCCGACTCACCCACGAGGGCTGTAAGCTTTCCTGTATCTGCCACAAGATCAATTCCGTGGAGTACCTCTGTTTCTTTTGCAATCTGTTTTGTGTGTCCACTTTCTGTCTTTTCTTTCGTATTTTCTTTTTGAATATAAGAAAATCGTACATTTTCAAAAGACACTGTATGGTCTTTTCCCATAAATGGCTTGTCACTTTGTTGCAACGGCTTTTCATCCATCATACGCTCTAAACTTTCAATCTTGTAGTTTAATTGGGGAATGTTAGACATAAAACTTAACGCTCTAAGAAGAGGGGCACCGATACCAAAGCTCATGCAAAGTACCAGTACCAGATTTGGCAGTGTGGATATTCCCTGAATCACAAACCACGCTCCTACCGGAAGTGTAATGAGAGCGATACATGGAAGGATGCTGTTATATAATGCCATCCATGGCCAGCACACCTTGTACCAGCCCAATGTAAAATCCCGATAATTTTTTACATCATGTTCAAACCGAAGATAGGAATCCCCATCCCGATTAAATACCTTAACCACTTCCATACCGTTAATATACTCCACAATCGTATTGTTCATTTTCCTTCCGGAGCTGTAATAAGCATCCATCTTGCTCATACCACTTTGAAACATCATTCCCATGGCAAGCAGACCAATGGGCAGGGATGCCAGACTTAAAAGAGCCAGTTTCCAATCAGCAAAAAACATGGCAATAAAAACAAAAATGGGAACAGCAAAGTTAGACAATCCTTCGGGAATGGCATGGGCAAGCAAAAGTTCAATGGACTCAATATCATCAATAAACATTTTTTTGATTGTACCGACACCTTTTTCCTGAATTGTTCCCAATGGCTGTTTTTCCAGCTTTTCCTGTAGGGAAACACGTATATTCTCTAAAGTATGATATGCCGATTCATGGGACAGTTCCAGCCCATGTACATAAAATACAGCGTACAAAATACCACAGAGGGCAATTACTGCCACTCTTGCAGTGACACCTGCTGCACTCATTTCTCCATAACCTAACAGCGGTATGATAAGCTGATAGACAAATACGAATGGCAATACATTCATTGCCACACCAACCAGCATCCATATAACAGATGCATAGGTTGTTTTCCGGTATACTCCGGTGTATTCCAATGCTTTTTTAAACATTACCAAATCCTCCTTATAATATTTCTTTTATTAGTTAGTTGTAGCTAACCCATATGTAAATTTTTAGACTTTGCCTGTGAAAGCAAAGCCTTACTTTTCAAATCCAAACATATGATACCAGTCAAACATTCTGCACACTAAATGACAATGTTCTTCAATCTGGTCCAATGTATAGCCGTGAATAAATGGTTCATAAATTGTTGCCCAAAAGGCTGAAAGTAAAATGTGCAACTCACCTTTAGAGACTTCTACCGCTGTCAATCCTCTGCGAAATGCCTCCTCATAATAAGCAAATGTTCCCTCTGTCATTTTCTCTACCCAGTCATGTTGAAAATTGGCATAACGTGTTGTCTCTGCGCATTTAATCAAGAGAACAAAACCATCATAGCGGTCAAACAGATATTCAAACCACCACATCATATATGTCTCGTCCATATCCCATGCTTTCACCAGTGCCTCGTCAGTAATCTCATTGAAGTCTATATTGCACTTTTCATCCGCAATTTTGTACAAATCTTTTACTGTATCTTCCACAACCGACGCGAAAAGTTCTTCCTTGTCCTTATAACGTTTGTATACAGCGCCTGTAGTCACACCTGCATTCTCACATATTGCCTTTAGGGAAGCCTTTTCAAACCCTTTTGTAAAAAACTCTTTTTTTGCGCTTTCCAGAATCGGCTGATCCAGAGAATGATTTCTTACCGCCACTTTATTTCCTCCTTTTGATAATTTAATTATCGATAATCTATTTATCAGTATAGTAAACGAATTCCTTTCTGTCAAGGATATAAAATAAAAATGGTATCCCTTTTTATCTTCGGGATACCACCTACAACTCTTACTTTCTCAAAACCACTAATTTATTGGATATGTTTTTTATCGCCGGAATCCATCCGAACAAGTGATATACCGGCATAATCACTTTCATTCCCTCCACTAAACTAACATCCTGAATCCATTGAAATTCCGGTGTCATATGCTCCAACTCTTTTCCTGTTTTTATTCCCCAGGTAAACTTTGCCTTTGTTGCCTCAATGGATTTTTCTTTCATATGCTTCACAACCCATGGATTCATTGTCTCCATTATAACTTCTGCATTGTCAAAACAACCGCTGATAATAGAAAGTATCTGCCGTACATCCTGCTCTGTCAGATACATAACAAGTCCTTCAATAACAATCAGCACCTTTCCCATTGGCTCTGCTATCTCCTCTGCCCATGCCTCATCCATTGCCGATTTTGCAATCATGGAAATATGTCCGTCTTCCTTCAGGAAATGACGGCGCAGAGCAATGGTTTCCGGCAAATCAAGGTTATACCATTGAACTCCTTTCATGACTTTTCCGATTGCCGGATTGTTTTTTAACCGGTAAACTCTCGTATCCATTCCGCAGGCAATATTCACCACCGTTGCCTTAGGATTTTTTTTAATAAAATCACCCACCATACGGTCAAGCAGTATGGTTCTTGCTATGACACCTTTAGACATCATAGCATCCTTTCCGGCAAGAGAAAAATCATAATCCATACGAGATACGATCTCCACTGCCTTGTCATCTCGAAATTTTGCGTTTTTCTGTTTTGAGTAAGCCGCCCGGGCATACAAAGTCTGAAGCATCGTTTCCGGTACACCTTTTATATTTACTTTTTCCATTTTCTCTTACTCCTCCTATTACAGATGTAGAATTTTCTCCTCTATCCTAAATATTTATTTTCTTACTCCCGGTTATCTTTTAAACTTTCAATCATATCCACTTTTTTTACTTTACGACGCAGCCACCATAAAGATCCGAAATAGCAGGTGACAGTCAAAAGAATAGAAATTAAGTAGCTCTTAAAAGAGATATAGATATCAATCAGCATCACTCCATAATCTACCATCATTAGAAAAAAGGCATGTGCTGCCATGTAGGTACAGGGAATTGACAGCAAAATCCCAATTGGTACCAAAATATGATGTGATCTTAACACAATTTTGTTAATCTGTTTGTCACCATATCCTAGAACCTTTAACATGGAAATATTACTGCGGTTCTCTGTAACCAGCATATTGACTGCTACATATACTGCGGCAATGCAGATGATAATACCAAGTCCGATAATCATTTGCAGCAGAAAATCCATCTGCTCTGTCATAGCCGCTGTCTGATCGGTGATATCCGTTCTTTGCACCTCCTGTGCAATTTTTGATTGGGGAACGGAAAGCTTCCTGTCACTGACAACACAGTTAAAACTGCTCTCATCAAATCCCGTAAGCTGTGC
>JAUUNJ010000042.1 GCA_030844625.1 Roseburia sp.
TTACGATTACTTCAGAGGTAGTAAATTATCCGGGAGTGGAACGCACTAATGGAACAGCATTGACAGAAACGATAAGAAAACAGGCACAGAATTTTGGCGCGGAGTTTCTTTTAACAGAAGTGACAGGACTGGAAATTCAGGATGATATAAAGAAAGTTCATACTGGAAGGGGCGATTTATCCTGTTTCGGTGTGCTGTTAGCCACAGGAGCCCACCCGCGTATGGTAGGATTTGAGGGGGAAGAAGCATTCCGCGGACATGGAGTTGCATACTGTGCAACCTGTGACGGTGAATTTTTTACGGGAAAAGAAGTTTTTGTTGTAGGTGGAGGTTTTGCTGCAGCAGAAGAGAGCGTCTTCCTTACAAAATATGCAAAGCATGTGACGATACTTGTCCGGGAAGATGATTTTACCTGCGCAAAGGCGACAGCGGAAGCTGCAAGAAATCATGATAAAATTACGGTACTGACAAATACGGAAGTAGAGAAAGTAAGTGGTGATTCAACACTGAGAGAATTACATTATATTAATAATGTTACCGGGGAAAAAACAGAATACAAAGCAGCAGAAGGAGATACTTTTGGTGTATTTGTTTTTGCCGGATATGAGCCTGCAACAGATCTGATTAAAGGAATCGCAGAGCTGAATGAACAGGGATATGTGGTGACAGATGTAAACCAGAAGACCAGTGCAGATGGGTTGTATGCTGCCGGAGATGTTTGCATTAAGAGCTTGAGGCAGGTAGTTACGGCAGTTGGAGATGGAGCATTGGCTGCAACAGAATTGGAACGTTATGCTGCCGAAATGCAGAAAAAGACAGGAAAGAAGCCTAAAGTGCAGACAGCAGAACAACAATCAGATGATTTAACAGAGCAGAAGGGTCTGCTATCGGCAGAGATTGTAAATCAGCTGAATACCGTTTTTGGAAAAATGGAACGACCGTTAGTTTTGAAACTATTTTTGGATAAGCGACCGGTATCCGAGGAACTGAAAGCCTATATGGAAGAAATCGCAAAACTGACGGATAAGTTGATGGTAGAAATTATACAAGATTCAGATGAGAAGGAACTTCCATGTGTAAGAGTTCATCTACAGGATGGAACAGACACGGGGCTTGCATTCCACGGCGTTCCGGGAGGACATGAGTTTACTTCTTTTGTTCTGGGACTTTATAATGCATCCGGTCCTGGACAGACATTGGATGAGAACATTACAGGACAGATTGCTGCAATTAACAAAAAGGTGGATATGCAGATTATGGTATCACTTTCCTGTACTATGTGCCCGGAACTTGTTACGGCAGCCCAGAGAATTGCAGCTGAAAATCCTCTGATAAGGGCAGAAGTTTATGATTTAAATCATTTTCCGGAAATGAAAGACAAATATCAGGTTATGAGCGTGCCATGTCTCATTATTAATGGTGGAAAACCTTCATTTGGAAAAAAGAATGTTGAACAGTTGCTGGAATTGGTAAAAGAGGTGAATTTTTGATCTGAAGTGCTCTTCTGGCAAATTTAAAATTATGTGGGATTCTAAGAGTCTCAGTGGCGGCGTGTAACATAAGTTGCAAGAGACTAAAATATTTTAACTTTGTGCTTGTATAGGGCAAATTATTATAGTATATTTATACGACATATTTCTGCTAAGCACAGGCTTATGTAACGGGGGCGAGAATTCAAATAAACATCTTATTGTGTGAAAGAATCTTAGTCAGTAAGAATTTTGGATTAATTGTATTAAGATTATATTTAGGCGACAAGACATTTCAGGTGTGGGTTCCGACAAAATTCAAAAAGATGTAGTAGAAAGGATGTTTCCTAAATTGCCGATACAAAAATTGGCAGCTACATTGGCTATGAACAATAATCTTTCCATAAAAAACATGTCTGCTATCCAGCATGGTATGATGGATGGTAGCCGAAAGATTGTTAATATGGATTTGCTTCAAAAACGGCTTGAAAATCCACTTGATTCAGCAGGGGCTCCTGTGGTAATTCATACAAGGGAACACTATAAGATTTATAATTGTCTTAAAAATATGCCACATTGTATTAAATCAATGGAGATTACAAGAGGCGATGAAGAGGGAAAAATCGGAACCAATCGACCTCTTGAAAATACAATTTGTGTAGCGGTTCATCATCTTGATGACAAAACTTATGGTGGTTTGTGTGTATTACGTGAATGGGGGGCAACAGATATGGCTGCTGTCTTTGTGGGAAGTGTGGAGCTTACCCGAAATGGTTATGATATGAATGCGGCAATTGGTGAAACAAGTGAGATGAACACAAAGCTTTTTTACATTGCGGCATCCTATGAGAAGATTATGCTTGAAGGTGATTCAATTACTCTTGCATGTTTGGATGCATTATCCCAAGTTCTTTATTCTACAGGATGTAGTCTCCACAATAGAAATGTTCAAATTTTTATAAAAAGTGACGGCGAATGCAGTGGTGGGGAAGGATGGTATCAGGAAGAGGGAAAAGAGGCGATAAGCCTTGTTCCGGGAACCGTCATCACAATTCCCACAGAGGTAAAGCACTGGCATGGAGCAAAGAAGGATTCCTGTTATTTTAGTAAAGATGCATTTGAAAAGTTGCAAGGTGATAATAAGGGGCTGATAATTGATTGTTCCTGATGTGTGAGAATAATTGCAAATTTATGTAGAAATTGATATAATACTATACCTAAATATTTTAATGGAAAAAGGTAATTTAATGGATAAGTTTAAAGGATATTTAATATGTACAGACTGCGATGGGACATTGACAGACGGAGAGGGTAAATTATCCAAAGAAAATGCACAGGCAATCAGGTATTTTCAGCAGGAAGGAGGGTTATTTACACTGGCGACGGGGAGATTCCCGAGTCACATTGAGCAGTTTAAAGAACAATTCCAGATTAATGCACCAATTGTATCGATGAACGGAACACTTCTATATGATGTGTATAAGAAGGAAACAATACATAAGTGGACTGCCGGTAAATCAGATTGCAAAGAGCTGTTTGATTATATTCATAGGAATTGGAATCAGGTATGGGAATACTGGATAAATTATTCTGAACATGATAGCATAGGATATAAGCCCATGGAGCATGAACCGGGAGACGGAAGTCTGGAAGAATTATTTGAGGAACTTCCGGAGGAAATATTTAAAATTGTAATCGTGCAGCCAGAGGAAGTTACATATTCTCTTCAAAAAGATTTGAGAGAACATTTTGGTGACAAGTTTAGATTTGATACCAGTTGGCCTAATGGGCTGGAAATACAGAATGTCCATAGTGGAAAAGGTGTGGCAGTGCAATATATGAAAGAGCATCTGAATGCAGATATTCATACAACGGTGGGAATTGGCGACTATGAAAATGATATTTCCTTACTGGAGTGTGCAGATATGGGGTATGCAGTAGCAAACGCTCTAGATTGTGTAAAAGGGGCAGCAGATTGTATAACTGTTTCCAATAATGAAAGTGCCATTGCGGCAGTAATTAAGGATTTGGAAAAATAAAAAATATTTTAATGCTATTGATTTTATACTTGTAGCAGAATAAAATTACTATATGATAAAATAGATTTTGGGGAAAGAAGGATAATCATGAAGAAAAAAACAAAAACTATAATTTCAGTTGTTATAGTGATTGTAATTGTGGTGGCAATCATAATTGCAACATGTATAACTAGTTCTAACAAAGAGATTGGAAAGGATCAAGAGACAGAAAAAACAACTGTGTCTGAAAAGTTGACATTTTCAGAAGATGATGAGATAGAATCTGGTAATGAAACAAAAAATAATATAAATATAGAAAAAAATACAAAAAAAGATAATAAAAACAATACTAACAGTAAAGAGGAGACGGATTACTGGGACAATATTCAAGTGTATGAAGAAACGAGGGCGAAAGAAGATACGACGGATAAAAATAATACAAATGTAAATGCTAATGAGGAATATCCGGGTAAAAGTGAAGGATGGTCACCGATTGTTTCTCCTGATGATTTGGGAAAAAGCGAATAAAGAATGATTCCTTAATAGGTCAGTTAGAGAAAAATGTATAATATTCTACAGTTCAGAGATGCGTATATTTGCTAAAAATAAATAAAAATCAACAAAAAACAAAGAATTTTTGACCAGCCAGTTTACACTGGCTGTTTTTTTGTGTATAATATTAGTTCAACCGACAAAAAATAAATTTGTGGTTATTTTGGTATGCTTTAAAATACCAATAGATTGGAACGATATATTATAGTTTCAGAAAGGATGCTGTATTGAAAAAACAAGACTTTACTCAGAAAATTGCAGAATTAATTGAATTGGGTCATAGTAAGAGTAATCAGCTTACAACAGCAGACATTCAGGAATTTTTTGGAGAAGAAAAATTAACGGATAAGCAACAGGCTTCCGTGATTCCCCAATTAAGCGAGAATGAGATTGATGTTGTTATGGGCAAAGTGGATGCAGAACCTGAAAGTGCAGAAATGGCTGATGCGGAGGCAGACTTTCCTATGGATGGAGATATTCCTGAGGTGGATCTGGTTACTGAACCAACCGATGAGGAGATTGCTTCAGTTGCAGCCAATGAGGGAGACTTGCTGGAACCTACAGACGAGGATTTTGAAAACGATGAAGAGGAAACAGTAGAATTAGATGCTGTTGATTTGCTCGAGGGTGTAGGAACAGAAGATCCTGTACGTATGTACTTAAAAGAAATCGGCACAGTTCCGCTTTTGACGGCTGATGAGGAAATTGAACTTGCAAAGCGTAAGACAGAGGGAGACCCTATTGCAAAAGAAAAGTTAATAGAGGCAAATTTACGTCTGGTTGTAAGTATCGCAAAAAGATACACGGGACGTGGCATGAGTTTCCTTGATTTGGTTCAGGAGGGAAATCTGGGCCTTATTAAAGGTGTAGAAAAATTTGACTATACAAAGGGATATAAGTTAAGTACATATGCAACATGGTGGATCAGGCAGTCTGTTACAAGAGCATTGGCAGATCACGCAAGGACAATCAGAGTACCGGTTCATATGGTAGAGACGATTAACAGAATGTCCAAGATGCAGCGTAAACTGACATTAGAACTGGGTTATGAGCCATCTACGAAAGAGTTGGCGGATGCGCTAGACATGACGGAAGAAAAGGTATTAGAAATCATGCAGATTGCCAGAGAACCGGCATCTTTGGAAACACCTATCGGTGAAGAAGATGATTCGAATCTGGGAGATTTTGTTGCAGATAATAACACGGTTACTCCTGAGGCAAATATTGAATCAGTTATGCTTCGTGAGCATATAGAAGTGTTATTAAAGGATTTAAAGGATAGAGAACGGGAAGTTATTATTCTGAGATTTGGACTGAGAGACGGACATCCAAGAACATTGGAGGAAGTGGGAAAAATATTTAACGTTACCAGAGAGCGTATCAGACAGATTGAAGCGAAAGCGTTACGAAAATTAAGAAATCCGGTCAGAAGCAAAAAAATAAAGGATTTTTTGAATAACTAAAGGTTGTTCAGTTTATATGGAAATAGGAAAGAGGGTATCCGAAACGGTTTATAGTTTGGGATGCCCCTTTTTGCGTTTGAAAATTTGCAAAATAGTTTGCAAAATTTAGGACTAAAAAAATATATAAAATTTTTATAAGAGGGGGTATAATAATACAAAGAACAAAAGAGAGGATTTTATTTTGAATATTACTTACTTAAACACAAGATGTCAGGCCATTCTGACTATGTTGCTGACCAATGATTCTTATTTAAGCGTACAGCGTATAGCAACGGAACTGAAAGTTTCCCAGAGAAGCATTTATTATGATATATGCAAGCTTAATGAGTGGTTTGCAGAGAACGGAATTCCTGAGTTGGAAGTTGTCAGGGGGAAGGGGTTGTTTTTAAGTGAAGAAGCAAGACAACAGATTGAGGATTTTGCAGAAACAGGAGAGGCAGAAGATGCATATGTATATTCACCTATGGAAAGGGTGGAGCTTATTATTTGTGGAATAATATATTCTGCAACGCCGGTTAATATTGAACAGTTAACAGATTATTGCAAAGTGAGCAGGAATACTATTTTTAGTGATTTGCGAGTTGTTGTGAACCAGCTTCAGAAATATGATTTGAATTTGGAATATCATTCTAAAAAGGGATATTTGATTGCCGGTGATGTTATAAAGGTTCGTTCCGTATTTTTGATTAATTTTCAAAGGTTACAAAATCTGTTTATTAACAATGCAATTCGTTTTATAGATCAGGATAAGATTGCCTATTATGATGAGATTCTAAAAAAGATTGAAAAAGAATTAGGTGTTGAATATATCCCGGAAAACAGAAAAGCACTGGCAGTGCTGCTCCCGATAATGGAACAGGGAGACGAAAACTTATATTTTGTGGATTTAAGAAAAGCGGAAATGGAAAATAGCAGAGAATACCAGTTAGTTGAAAAATATTTTCCACAGTTTTTGGAAAAGGAGAAGATATATTTGTGCCTTCATCTTTTGGGGGGAAGAATCTCAACTGTCTCTGATGATATTTTTGAAAACACATCTAATGAGATGGTATATGAAATTACGAAAGCTCTGGTATCAGAGTTTGAGAAGGTGGCATGTGTAACTTTTGACAAGAGAGATGAATTGGAAAGGCAGTTATTTGTTCATATCAATGCCTCATTATACCGTTATAAGTATGGGATACAGACTTTGGACGGTATGAATGAAGACATTATCAGGGAATATCCGGATTTGTTTGATATCACAAAGATTGTCAGCAGATATTTGGAGAAGCAGATTGGACTGCCGATTCCGGACAATGAAATAGCTTATCTTGCATTACATTTTGGTTCACGCCTTCCAATAGCAAATAAAAAAGGGGCAAAGACCAGAGTACTGATTGTTTGTTCCAATGGAATGGCAA
The DNA here is from genome assembly GCA_030844625.1 of Roseburia sp. Taxonomy (GTDB): domain Bacteria; phylum Bacillota; class Clostridia; order Lachnospirales; family Lachnospiraceae; genus Eubacterium_G. Next base: position 6,906 of record JAUUNJ010000042.1, read on the forward strand.
CCGGAAATATGTTAAGAAGAGAAATTACGAAGATGTTTCCGGAAGCGGAAGTTGTGGGTGTAAAAGCAACAGCTAATTTAACCAATGCCCAGGCAGTCTGCGATATAATCGTAAGTACTGTTAAAGTGAAAAGTATGGTTCCTGTAGTTCAGGTACATCCTATTCTTACGGCAAGAGATAAAGAATTACTGATGAAGTATTTTCGTTTCAATAATACGGAGCGTATTAATGCAAATGGTCTTTTCTCTGTTGTGAAACCATATATTGAAGAAAAAGACCAGAGCAAAGTTAAAAAGCTGCTGGAAGAATATTTGTATGGTGTAAAAGAAGGCAGTTTTCTGGAATCCAATAAAAACCGTAAAGAATTACTGGATGTGCTTGACGTGCAAAGAATTGAGATACACAGAGACCAATATAAATGGACACAGGCCTTGTGGATGGCAGGGGAACATTTGATTGATACGGAAAGTATTCAGGCTTCATATATTGAAAGTATCATATCTCAGATTCGATATTATGGACCATACATGTTTATTACCCCCCGGGTCATTCTTGCTCATTCCAAACCTGAAATTGGGGTGAATAGGATGGATTGCGCTCTTCATTTGTTTTGCAATCCAGTGACGTTTTCAGAAAATAATCAGGCCAGTATAGTAATTATTCTCGCTGCAGAAGATAATGAAAGCCATATAACGATTTTGCGCGACATTATGACAATATTTGAACAGGATCAGGTCGTAGATCAACTTTTAGAAAAGACATCGCCTCAGGAAATTTTAACGCTGTTTAAAAATATTTTAGAACATAAGAAGGAAGAGTAAGAATTGAATAACTGAAACACTGACGAGTATCTTTGCTTAATGGCAGGATACTCGTTTTTTAGTGAAATACATTACTTTGCAAAAAGAAGTCGCAAACAGTTGGACTTCTCTTGCAGATGAGTCATTGTTATAATCAAATTACGAAATCGTGAAAGAGAAAGGAGGAGTAAAAGTGATAGCAGATATGCTGAAAATTAAAAACATTCGTATTGTTGAAGAAGCGGATGATTGGAAACATGCTATTCATTTAAGTTTGGAGCCTTTGCTGGAAGATGGCTTCATTACAGAGAATTATGAAAAAGCAATTCTGGAAAGCACAAAAGAGTACGGACCATATTATGTGTTGGCTGAAGATTTTGCATTAATACATGGAAGACCGGAAGACGGAGTATTGGAAAAACAACTTGCCATTACATTATTAAGGAAGCCGATAGTTTTTGCAGAAGATAGTTTTCCAGTCAGAGTACTGATAGCTCTGGCAGCAAGCGATTCCAATTCTCATCTGGATACGATGAAGGTACTTTCATCAATTTTTATGGATGAAAACAAAGTCAGTCAATTGGTAAATGCTGACGAACCACAACAGATTTATGATCTTCTGATTACTTCAGAAGAATGTGAAAAAATATAAAGAAGGAGGAAAAGGAAATGATAAAAATTTTGGCAGTATGCGGAAATGGACTGGGAAGTAGCTTTGCTTGTCAGATGACTACAGAAGCAGTTCTGAAAGAAATGGGTGTTGAAGCAAAAATGGATCACATTGATATTTCCAGTGTGGCAGGACAAAATGCTGATCTTATTATCTCGGGAAAGAATTTTGAAAAACAGTTCGAGCGAATTACACTTAATTGCCCGGCAATTTTCTTAGATCGTCTCGTTGATAAAAATGAAATCAGAGAAAAACTTACACCAGTATTAAAAGAAATAGGGGCTATTTAATTATTTAAACAAGAGAAAAAGGAGAAAAAATTATGACTGTATTAAATTTTATTATTAATAATATTCTGACACAGGCAGCAATTATTATTGGATTGATCGCATTATTAGGTCTGGCTCTTCAGAAAAAGCCGATTGGAACCGTTGTTTCAGGAACAATGAAAACTATTCTTGGATTTTTAGTATTGTCTGCAGGTTCATCTGTAATGCAGGAGGCATTATCGTATTTTGGAGATATTTTTAATTCAGGATTAGGACTGTCCGGAGGCGTTGTGGCTTCTATTGAGGCAATCAACGGACAGGCAATGAATGACCTTGGACTTGGAGGAGAAATTGCTATTTCATTAGCAGGTATCTTCATTGTTAACATTATTTTAGCACGTGTTACACCATTCAAATATATATTCCTTACAGGACAGGCGCTGTTATGGGAATCAACACTCTGTGTTGTATTTGCCTGGTTCGTAGGTTTAAGAGGAATTCCACTTATTTTAGTTTCAAGTATTGTGGGTGGTGCATTTGCAACATTAATGCCGGCATTTGCACAGCCGGTTGTCCGCAAGATTACAGGCAGCGATGATATTGCACTTGGACATTTCTGTACTTTTGGTTATATGTTTACTGCACTCATTGCAAAGCTTGTTGGTGATGACTCTAAGTCTTGTGAAGAATTAAAACTTCCAAAGAGTATTGAATTTCTTCAGGATACATATCTTTCTGTAATGGTAGTAATGATTCCGTTTTATTTAATTATTGCAGCAATAGCAGGACCGGAAGCAAGTGCAGCATACTGTGGAGATACAAACTATATGGTATACGCATTCTTACAGGCAATGCAGTTTGTTGTAGGTTTATATGTATTATTAGCAGGTGTACGTTTACTGTTAGCTGAAATTGTTCCAGCATTCCAGGGTATTTCACAGAAACTGGTTCCAAATGCAAAGCCAGCTCTTGACTGTCCTGTATTATTCCCATATGCTCCGAATTCAGTAATCATGGGATTCATTTTCACAACAATCGGTTCATTAATCGGTATGTTAATTACAGGTATTCCGGCGCTTGGAGTTCCTCTTGTTATTCCTGGAGTTATGAGTAACTTCTTTGCAGGTGGTACAGCAGGTATTTTTGCTAACAAAGTTGGCGGACGCCGCGGTGTTATCATTGGATGTATTGCACATGGTATTTTCATTATGCTTCTTCCGGCATTCCTTTCTCCAATGTTAGCACAGATAGGATTCCAGAATATCACATGTACAGACGTGGATACAGTAGTAACTGGATTCTTCTTTATGATTATTAAAAGTATTGTTTCAATCTTTTAATTAAAGAGATTGTAACTAGAAAAGAGTTATATAACAATTTTTTAAATAGTGCAGCGCTTTCGGGATAACCGGATGAATTCAACGTTCTCCTTTCTGTTATATGAATTCAATCTGGTTATTCACGAAACGCATTACCAGAGTAAATGGAGGTAAATATGCCATGGGTCTATTTGGAAAGAAAAAGGAAAAAAAAGCTGAGAATGTAAAACAGACACCGGTCGTTAATAAAGAAGAGCTTATTTGTCAGGCAGAAGCAAAGGTTTCTGAATTGGAAGGAACACAGGATGATGCCCGTGTTACACTTTTAAATGAGATTGGCTCCCTTTACTTTCAGGCAGAGGAGCTTGACAAAGCAATCGAATATTATGAGCAGAGTCTTGATATGAAAAAAGTGATGGGTAAATCCTATACAGATTTAATGTCCTTATACAATAAAAAACGTCAGCAGGCAGCAGAGGCAAAAAATGATGAGGAACTGAATTACTATCTGGCAAAAGTTCAGGAAATGATGCAGATGTCTAAGGATATGCTTCGTGGAAAAATGTAAAAAATAAATTTTAATAGAAAGTGAAGGTGGACAAAAATGTATAAAAATTTAATTGAAATGTTTAAGGAAAACGAAGGAAAAGGTGCTGTTGGTGCATTTAATGTACATTGTTTTGAAATGGTTCCGGCAATGATTAAAGCCGCAGAAGAATTGAATGTTCCAATTATTCTTCAGACATCATTGGGAACAGCAGAATATATCGGATTTGAACCATTGATTGCAGCAGTAAAAGCTTTAGCAGAAAAATCTTCTGTTAATGTTGCATTACATATGGATCACTGTAAAGATATTGAAGCCCTGAAAAGAGCAATTGACCTTGGATATTCTTCTGTTATGTATGATGGCTCAGCGCTTCCTCTTGAAGAGAATATTAAGAATACAAAAGAAGTAGTAGCTTATGCACATGCACATGGTGTATCCGTAGAAGGTGAAGTTGGCTCCATTGGTGGAGCAGAAGACGGTGTTGTTGTGGATAAAGATGCAGCAATGTATACGAGACCGGAAGATGCATTACATTTTGCTTCGGAAACAGGTGTTGATGCCCTGGCAGTTTCGATTGGAACAACACATGGCCAGTATAAATCAAAAGCAAAGATTAACTATGAATTATTGGATGAATTAAAAGCAAAACTTGGCGACACCGGATTAGTTCTTCATGGTGGAACCGGAGTATCTGACGAAGATATGAGAAGATGTGTAAGGGAAGGCATGAAGAAAATTAATGTTGGAACAGAGTTAAACAAATCTTATATTGAAGTAGTAAGTACTACCTTTACGGCAGAAGGTGTTACTCCACTTACTTCATTAAGAACACTTTTAGGACCTGCAAATGATCGTATTAAAGAAATCGTAACAGAGAAGGCAACTTTATTTAAAATTGATTAAGTATGAATTGGTATATTGGGCAGAGTTTCTGAATAGAAATATCTGCCCGATATAAATATATAGTGTTTGTATGATAAGGAGATGGCAATCATATGAAAAAAAGTCTGATTCTACTGGCTGGTTATCCGGCAACGGGGAAAAGTTATCTGTGTGGGTTAATATTGGACAGATATCCTGAGCTTGTAACCATAAATCAGGATGAATTAAAGGAACAAAAATGGGATGAATTCGGATTTGATAATCTGGAAGAAAAGACCAGACTTGAGATGATGGCATGGGAAGAGTATTATGCTGCTTTAGAAGAGAAAATGAGTAATGGGGAATCGGTTATTTCTGATTATCCTTTTAGTGAAAAACAAAAGGGAAGACTGGAAAATCTGTCTCAGAAATATGGATATGAGGTGGTTACGATTCGTCTGTTAGGTGATATAAATAAGTTATATGAAAGATCCAGAAAACGGGATTTAGATCAGAAACGTCATCTGGGGCACTTGGTAAGCTGTTATCATAAAGGTGATGTAATGGATGACCGGGCAAAAGCAGATTGCCTTGTGACATATGAAATCTTTTTGGACAGATGTCTTCATAAAGGATACGATAAATTCTGTTTAGGTAATCTGATTGATGTGGATGCAACAGATTTTACAAAAATTGATTATGATGGCATTATAAGCAGAGTGGTCTCTGCTTGTGAGGATTAATTGAAAGGAAACAAATTATGGGAGTTGTTTGTGTAGGACAGTCAGCATTTGACATTACGGTGCCAATACAGGAACCGGTTATAGATAATCGAAAATATCGTATTCATACAGAATTGCAATGTGGAGGCGGTCCTGCTTTCAATGCTTCGTGCCTGTGTGCTCTTTGGGGAGCTCCGGTTCAATTGGTCAGCAGGATTGGAAGAGATTTTTATGGAGTGAAATTA
>JAUUNJ010000043.1 GCA_030844625.1 Roseburia sp.
TATCTCTAAATATTAGAATAACTATTAATACCAAAAGATTCCATAATGACTCATATAAAAATGTGGGTTGAACCTGAATATATCCAATTTCTGTGAGAGTTTTTCCTCTTAGATTTTCCATTCCCGTTCTCACCACATCAGGTACTTCAGTAATACTGTAATGATCATCAAAATATATTCTCATTGCCAATAGGTTTGTATCACCTGCCACCTGACCGAAAGCTTCTCTGTTAAAAAAATTGCCCCAGCGGCCAATGATCTGACCGGTAATCAGCCCCAGAACTGCAGTATCAACAGCCTGCCTAAAAGACATTTTTTTTATTCTGGTATAAATAAAGCAGGTCAGCACTGCTGCAATAACAGCTCCATAAATGGCAAGCCCGCCCTCCCAGATACTGACAATCGATTCCGGGTGCCGGCTGTAATATTCCCAACTGAATATTACATAATAAAGGCGTGCTCCCAAAATACTGAATATAATAGCATATATTGCAAAATCAATATATTGATTATAATCCTGCCCTGTTCTTTTCGCCTCTAAACACGCAATCAAAATGCCTGCCAATGTGCCAAAAGCAATGATGCATCCGTAAAAAGCAATATTCACACCAAATAAACTAAAACTTTTCGGAAGATTATCTATATTTATATGTAAATTGGGAAACTGAATTGATGTTGCTAAAATGTCCATTGTCTTTCCTTTCCTATATAATAAATTATTTTTATAATAGTTTTATCATTAAATATTATTCTACAAGGAATCATTTTCAAAATCAACAAAATATGGTAAACTGTTTGTTGACATTATGAAAATAAAAGTCCATGAGGCTTTTCCCGGCATTCCGGGTAACAAAAGATTGGAGGATATAAACATGAAATTAGGTATTGTTGGTCTGCCCAACGTGGGCAAAAGTACTTTATTTAATTCATTAACGAAAGCCGGAGCAGAATCAGCCAACTATCCGTTCTGTACCATTGATCCTAACGTGGGAGTTGTTGCAGTTCCTGACAAAAGACTTGATCAGCTGACAGCTTTATATAATTCAGCAAAAACCACTCCTGCTGTAATTGAATTTGTGGATATTGCAGGATTGGTGAAAGGTGCTTCAAAAGGTGAGGGTCTGGGGAACCAGTTTCTCGCAAACATTCGTGAGGTTGACGCAATTGTTCACGTTGTCAGATGTTTTGAAGATACCAACGTTATTCACGTTGACGGCAGCGTAGACCCAATACGTGATATTGACACCATTAACCTTGAGCTTATTTTCTCCGATGTGGAGATTCTCGAAAGACGTATTGCAAAAACTACAAGAGGCGCAAGAAATGACAAGACTCTTGCCAAGGAGCTTGACTTCCAGCAGAGAATGAAATCTTTTCTGGAAGAAGGCAGCCTTGCCATTAAATATGATACAGATGATGAAGATGAACTGGCATGGCTTGCGGAATACAATCTTCTCACTGCAAAGCCTGTTATCTTTGCCGCCAATGTTGCTGAGGACGATCTTGCCGATGATGGTACTTCTAACACACATGTTCAGGCAGTAAGAAAGTTTGCTGCTGAAAACGACTGTGAGGTTTTTGTAATCAGTGCTGAAATTGAACAGGAAATCGCCGAGCTTGATGACGAAGAAAAGCAGATGTTCCTTGAAGATTTGGGCATTCAGGAATCCGGTCTTGATAAGTTAATCAAAGCGAGCTACTCTCTTCTGGGATTAATCAGTTATCTGACTTCCGGAGAAGACGAAACCAGAGCCTGGACAATTACCAAGGGGACCAAAGCCCCACAGGCTGCCGGAAAGATTCACACTGATTTTGAGAGAGGCTTTATTTGTGCTGAAGTTGTGAGTTTTGACGATTTAATGGACTGCGGTTCATATACCAAAGCAAAAGAAAAAGGTCTGGTCGGACTTCAGGGAAAAGAATACGTTGTAAAAGATGGCGATGTTATTCTGTTCCGATTTAATGTATAAATGTAACAAAAAAGGTTTCGGATTTATCCGAGACCTTTTTGTTCAATTATATATTTACTCCCATAGTTCTTTTCTTTTTAAGCATACATGTTTCATATACAAGCAATACTAACATTATTAACTTCGATATTCCAAAAATTATTTCTATGACTGCTTCTTCCAAACCGCCCCTGAATATATTTTCCAGACCCACATTCATAATCAACATTATTCTGTCAAAAATTATAAATATTAACTGTAAGCCTGCCAGAACATATAGCAATTTTGATATAACATTTTTTCTTAATATGAAAAACATAAAAATAACAATTACTGTTACTATCTCAACAATAAAAGGAATATAAGCAATAAATTCCCACTGGCTTTTTGTCCCATACACTCCATCCATATTCCTTTGCATCCATTCCATGTAACAATAGGTAACCACTTTTTGAATGATCACTATAACAAAATATAATCCCATAATGATCCCCATTTTTTTAGATGTCATTTTATTCATAAGAGATAATATCAATCCCATTATTACAAGTATTGTAACAGCAACGTTTTTTGCAGCCTGCATATAAAGGAACCCATCTGCAAAAGTATGAATTTCTTCATCCAGATTCGGAATAAGTACACTCATATAATACCTTATCATAATTAAATACACAAAAACTGCAATTGCATATAATATTATCTCAACATATCTTGCCGGAGATTTTTTCAGTACCGGTTCACTATCCACACATTTTTTTAGAGTATACCCCTTCTCTTCTCTGAACCGTCTTATTTTTTCTCCAAATTCTACCATAATGTACTCCCTCTTTGTTTTCTGTTGTTCAAACCTGCTCTATTATATCACATTTTGTTTTTCGAATAAAGAAATACCGATAAATTTGAATGGAAGCAGAATGGTAACATATCTGCAATGACAGTAAAATCACTTGTCTGGACATATACCGCTCTAATTTTATGATGAAACTTTTATGCAAAATCCTTTTTGCTGATAATTTTCTCAGTGATAAATATTCCTGCAATTGTAAAAACAATTCCCAATACCAGAACACTCAGACTTGCAAGGAGTGAATTTTCTTTTATCCATAGCAGCAGCTTAATAACTCCCTGTATTCCATCTTCTTCACCATCATTTATCACAGCTATCACAGACAATAAACCAAACCATAATATAAATCCCGGCAGTATGTGAATAATTGACATCAATTGCTGGCTATTTCCCTTTCCAATAAAGTAGAACAAAACATTCTGAATTGACATGAAAATCAATCCTATTGCCATAAACGAAATTATCATTTCCGGTACATAGACAAAATCTGCTTTTCCCTGTATATATAATATAGCTGCAACAATTGCCGCAAGAACACTACTATACATAAGAAGAAACACTCCTGTCATAAATCTTCCGGCAATTCTGTTCAAATCCGTCCCCGGAAGCATATTTACAAAACCCGTTTCAGGCTTTTGTTCAAAATTAAAAACTCCTCCCTGTATTACTGTTGCCGCAAAAATCAAATACAATATTCCTGTAAGCGCATCTCCACTGTCTGCACTCAATATATATGCAAAAAATCCAAAAATCAATATAATTATAATCTGTAACTTTATACGTCTAATATCTATCATTGTATATTTAAGCGCTTTCATTTTCCGCCCTCCTGTTTTTAATGCTGTGAAGCATGATTTGTGAAATTTCCGGTTTTTCAAAAGTGAAATTCTGCCCAAAACATCCTGCATCATCACTTGAAATAATTGCCTCAAATCCAAACTTCTTCTTCTCTACCCCTATCAGTTTATTTCTCTGCTCCAACGTAAGTTCATCATAATCACCTTTTATAAGCAAATAATCTTCAAGAAATTCTTCTTTGGCCTTGTTTAACACTATCTGTCCATTGTCTATAAATACAATGTAGTCTGCTATTTCTTCCAGATCGCTTAAAACATGTGTGGAAAATAATATGCTTCTGGTTCCGTCTTCTATATACTCCTGAAGCTGCGACAGCAATTCATCCCTTACCACCGGGTCCAGTCCATTGGTCGCTTCATCCAGAATCAATAATTTAGCATTTCTTGAAAAAACTCCAGCAAACATCAGTTTAACTTTCATTCCTCTTGAAAAATCTTCTATTTTTTTGTTTTCCGGAAGATTATATTTTTTTATGAAGCGATTGAACTTTTGTAAATCAAATGTGGGATAAAATGACTTCAACGTATTTCTTACGTCTTTTACCTTGTATCCTTTCGGAAAATAAGCTTCATCTCCCACATAGGCAATGCTTTCCTTATATTTCACCGGATTATCCTCATATGTTATTCCATCAATCTTAATTTCACCCTCCCTGAACTTACAAATATGGTTAATCAGATTGATTGTTGTAGTTTTTCCCGCTCCATTCTGTCCCACATAGCCCATTATATATCCTGGGGGTAGCATCAGGTTAATATTCTTAAGCGAAAAACCTTTATATTCCTTGTTTAAATCTCTAATTTCTAAAATGTTCATAACTACTCCTATTCCTCCCAAACAGAATCAACAATTTCTTTCACTTCTGCTTTTGTCATTCCAATGCGTTTTGCCGTTTCTACAGCAGTCTCTATCCCCTGCTCAATTCTCATGAGATACTGCTCTTTCAATATTTTATTATTTTTAGGCAGCACAACACTGCCTTTCCCCTGCATGGTCGCAATAAAACCTTCCCTTTCCAAATCATTGTATGCCCTTGTTGTGGTGATTACGCTGACCCCCACTTCTTTTGCCAGATTTCTGATAGATGGCAGGACAGTTCCCTCTCCTATCTGACCATTTAGAATCTGTTCTTTAATCTGTTCCTTTATCTGCGCATAAATAGGCAGTTCAGACTGATTCGATATAATAATTTTCAACTTGGTACCTCCGGTTTGTCCAGAAAACAGCACGTGGTTTTTCTTTGTTTATGAAAGACCAAATCTTTACCGTCTCCTCAAAGTATATACTGTATACATTACATTATATACAGTATATGCAATTTGTCAATATTAAAAATATTCTTATATAGCTGTTCCCATATGATAAAAAAGTGATATAATACGGTTGTTGGACATTTATAAATACTTTAATGTCAATCTATATTATTTAGGAGGTATTTTTATGTTAGATAAAAAAATTGTCGATTTATTAAACCAGCAGGTAAACAAAGAGTTTTATTCTGCATATCTGTATCTGGATTTTTCAAACTATTATTATGATAACGGTTTAGACGGATTCGGTAACTGGTATAAAGTACAGGCTCAGGAAGAAAGTGCCCACGCAATGCTTTTTGTTCAATATCTGCAAAATAATGGTGAAACTGTAGTTCTTGATGCAATTGACAAGCCTGCAGTCCAGCTTACAGATGCCAAAACTGTTTTGGAAGAGACTTTAAAACATGAGCAGTATGTAACCAGTCTGATTCATGATATTTATGATGCTGCATACTCTGTCAAAGATTTTCGAACAATGCAGTTTTTAGACTGGTTTGTCAAAGAACAGGGCGAAGAGGAAAAGAATGCTGACGATCTTATTAAAAGATATACATTATTCGGCAACGATCCGAAAAGTCTGTATATGTTAGACAATGAACTTGCTTCAAGAGTATATACAGCTCCTTCACTTACTTTATAATCAAATATAGGATACATATAAAAGCTGCTGCCACAATGATCTGTGTCCAGGATTCTGGGTACATATCATTTGTGACAGCAGTTTTTACAATTTTATATTTGTTTCTTCAAAATCAGCTAATTCCTTCCATTCTTCTGGGGAAAGCGGTTCACTTGTGCTATTTTCCAAAATAATTGGCTACTTCCTTTAAATCCTCAATAATTGGTAAATGCTGTGGGCATACCTTTTCACATTGACCACATGCCACACAATCACTGGCTTTACCAAAAATCTTAGTCAGATTGTCATAATACTCACCCTGTGGTGTCCAGCCCTTTTCCTTGATTTCCTGCTTATCTGCATTATATAGTGAAAAATATTTTGGTATTGCTATTTTCATCGGACAACCTTCAGTACAATAAGAACATCCTGTACATGGTATAGCTATATTAGAATTAATGAAATCTACTGCTTTCTGAATAATATCCAGCTCTTTTTTATCGAGAGGCTTAAAATCCATCATGTAATCTGTATTATCCAGAAGCTGTTCCATATCACTCATTCCACTAAGTACCATCATTACATTGTCAAGGCTTGCCGCAAAACGAACCGCCCATGATGGCACTGACATATCCGGATGGTATTCTTTAAATACCTTTTCCACCTCTTCTGGTACCTTTGCGAGAGTTCCGCCCTTCACCGGTTCCATTACAATCACCGGCTTACCATACTTCTTTGCGACTTCATAGCATTTTCTGGACTGTACTCCTTCGCTATCCCAGTCAAGATAATTAATCTGAAGCTGAACAAACTCCATTTCAGGATGTTCCGCCAGAACTTTTTCTAAAAGTTCAGCATTATCGTGGAAAGAAAAACCAATGTTCTTTACAAGCCCCTGCTTTTTCTTCTCTACAATCCAATCAAAGCAATCCAATTGTTTGTAGATTTCATAATGTTCCATACCAATGTCATGGAGCAGATAATAATCAAAATATTCTACACCTGTTTTTCTAAGCTGTTCATTAAAAATTTTGTCACGATCTTCTTTTGTATGAATAAATCCTGCATGAAGCTTGGTTGCCAGAGTATAACTGTCTCTTGGGTGACGTTTCACAAGTGCTTCCTTGGTGGCTTCCTCACTCTTAAACGCACAATACATCCATGCCGTGTCAAAATATGTAAACCCTCTATCCAGAAAAGTGTCGACCATCTCTTTTGTCTGTTCCATGTCAATATCTCCCGGATCATTCGGGTTCAATGCAGGTAATCTCATTAATCCAAAACCTAATTTTTTTGCGTTCATATATTCCCTCCTAAATCATCAAAACAATTGCTAAGATAAATTATATTTGCCACAGCAATAATCGTACTTCGCAGCATTTTCTTCTCAGGACCTGCCAACGTGCCCACAGCCTCCACAGTATCCTTTAAATCAAATATATATAGAAGCATATTCTCTAATTCCTGACAGAAATAGTCATATGCCACCTGCGTATTGTATGTCTGCTTCTGCATTTCAAAAAGTTTACCGATATTCTCCATAGAAAGCACATTTTTTACAATGGTAATAAAAAAAAGATATGCAATCTGGTCTGCATAATACTGTTTTTTTACAGGACTTGATATATATCCTTTTTTGACATAATTACTAATCATTGAGGATGTAATTTCTATACATCCCAACGGTATCAGAAAGCTATTAATATATCTTGTCGTTTGTTCCAGATACAATCCCACATCCGGAATTTCCTTATAACGGGGCATATGAAATTCACTTATATTTGCACACATTATCTTCTCTCCCTTTCCTTAATTAATTATACTACGTTTTTATTTCACGTCAATAAGGTTTCCAATAACCCTTGACAGGTTTTATATTATCTGATACTCTTTATAAACAATCGGTTTTTCAAAAACCGATATGAAGATATTTAATACTTTTTGGAGGTGTTCTAATGAAATATAAAATTGTTTCCGATTCTTCTTCTAATATTTTAACTTTAAAACAAATACCTTTTGCTTCAGTACCACTACATATCATTGTGGATGAACATCAGTTTATTGATGATGAAACCGTAGATTTAGTACAAATGGAAAAGGCACTCTCTTCCTGTAAAGGTTCCAGCACTGCCTGTCCCGGTCCCAGTGACTGGCTGAATGCTTTTGGAGATTCAGAAACCATATTCTGCGTAACAATCACAAGTGCTTTATCCGGCAGTTTTTCTTCTGCCCGGATTGCCAAACAAGATTACGAAGAAAAATTTCCTTCCCGTCATGTCTATATAATAGACTCGCTATCTACCGGTCCGGAAATGGAATTAATCATAGAAAAATTGCAGGAGTTTATTTTATCCGGAAAGGATGAAAAAACAATATATGATGAAATTCTTAGTTATACAAAGCACACCCATCTTCTATTTGCTTTGGAATCTTTGACAAATTTAGCAAATAACGGTCGTATCAACCGCACCATCGCAAAAATTGCCGGTGTCTTGGGAATCCGTGTAATCGGTCAGGCCAGTTCACAGGGTGAATTAGAATTGCTTGATAAGTGTCGTGGAGAGCAGCGTGCCCTCTCATGTGTGATAAAACGAATGAAGGAAATGGGATATAATGGCGGTAAGGTTCGCATTGTACACAATAACAATAAAAAAGCAGCTCAAAAATTAATGTCTAAAATACAGGAGACTTTTAAAGTATCCGATATCTGTATCGCTCCTACGCGGGCACTTTGCAGTTACTATGCTGAAAAAGGCGGATTGATTATTGGTTTTGAAGAAGAATAAGATTTTTATATAAAAATAAAAGAACTTCTACCTGAAAACATATCTACAGATCTTGTGCTTTATCTGATTTTGAAATATGTTTTATACGGTAGAGTTCCTTTATTTTACCTTTAAAACCCCAATACTGTAAGTTCCTATTCGTCAATATTCGGTATGTCCTTGCAATCGAAATTCTTTACATTTCCCTTTGCCCATGCACTTCCCACGTCACAACGTCCATGATGATATATTTCATTCACTGCCCCCTGTTCTGTCTCCTCGGATACCTCCAGACGAATTCTGCTCACCCCGGATTCTGCCTTCCCGTCCAGTAATTTAATAATATTTTCTATATCTTTTTCACTTGCCATCTCTGTTTTTCCTCCATATATGATATCAATAAATTGATTATATCAAATATCATAAGAAAAACAATTGGAATTAATAAAAATACGGATTATCTTCTGGAAATGCTTTGTTAACCTTTTCAATCACAAAATCTCTATGATATTTTGCTGCCTTTGCGAATATATATAGTTTTGTATTATTGTCTGTAACTCGAAACTTTTCCGGTGCGGCAATTTCTTTTCCCTCACTATTTCTAATCTGTACCTTTTCCCAGTGGCCACAAATATCCTTTTCTTTATCGGAACGGTAATCTATACTATCTTTTATTACACTAAGATTATCATTGGTGCTGCCTTCGCACTGTTCGAAATCAAAGCTTCTATTTTGAAGAATACATTTCATTGCACAAACCATCTGCCTGTATGCATTCAAAAAGCGTTCTTCATTATCAATCTGTTCTTTATCCTCTGACCACCTTGGCTGATAAGAATATTCTGCATACCCCAAATCCGGAAGATGACCAATTCTTCCATGACCTAAATATACAATTTCATAGTTTGATATCCCCCTAGGAGTTGTTGTATTTCCAATTTCTTCTGTTGTTTTTACATTTGATACGTCATTCACCCAGTAATTCGGACTTCCCACAAAAAACTGATGTGCCCAGGTGTCTGCCAGTACATGCATACGAATACCTATTAAGTTTAGTTTATCTTCTTTGAATGTCTGACTGTTTATTTTTTCCACTGTATCATTAATCATCTCTTCTGCCAGTTTACTGTTGGGGCGGCACATACAGGCAAAATCTTTCTGATCTCTTTCCTTATATTCAATCGTCCCCCAATTTTTTTTACCGGTATAATCCAATACGCTATCCTCAGTTGGAAGATTTCCCGGCAAAAAATGAAATGGCACCCAGATTTTTCTAACTTTCTGAAGGGTATCATTTTTTTCATCTGAAAGAATGCTAAAATCATCCTCAATGTTGTTCCTAATCTCCTCACAAGTAATTACATAGTCTTTGTTTTCCAGTTTTTCCAGTTTTTTATCTTTAGCCAGTTTTGGTGTCAATTCGTCTACCATCTGTGCTGACCATGCTATTTCCTTTGCCTGTTCACAACCAAATCCTGCTTCACATGCTGCAAAATATGTTGCATAATAATGAAAATCTAAATTCATATTGTTATTCCTCCTCTATTCTAAGTTATTGTCTTTACTTTCTACAA
Source organism: Roseburia sp. (assembly GCA_030844625.1). Classification (GTDB taxonomy): domain Bacteria; phylum Bacillota; class Clostridia; order Lachnospirales; family Lachnospiraceae; genus Eubacterium_G. Next base: position 9,926 of record JAUUNJ010000043.1, read on the forward strand.
AATCTGTATAATATACGTTTTGTTTTGTGTCCTGAATCATGAATCCAAATAAACAATCTTTGCTGTTTACTTTAATTTGTTCCAGTTCACCGTCCCCATCTTCCATATTTTCCATACAAATCTTTTCCCCTAAATGATAATCCCGCAAAACATCCGAACTGCTTTCAGCATAAATGTCTATTGCACTTTCCAGTTGTTCCACCGGATAAAGGGGCACTATGGTGTCTCCCTTTTTTAATTCATATTGCCTCTTTGTTACCCCCACTGGAGTTATGGCATTGATTTTTCCATCGGGATTTTCTTCGTCAAATCCAATATGCATTGTACAGAACTCATCATTATATAGAACGGGAACCATATACTCTGTATAATCTTCTATATTTAGTGTTTCGATCAGGCAAAGTACCTGCCCCTTCATTCCCCAGTAGTATGTTTCTGTTTCTGCTTTCAAAAGTCCCTTTTTATTAATGGCAACGTCACTGTCAGTACTGATAAGATAAACATTCTGCTCATCTCCCAGATGTTTAAATACAGTGAGATACGCACCTGCAATATTATCAATTGTATTCTCATCAACTTCCATGGTGACCTTATTTTTCTTTTTTTCCGGCTGTCTCCATTCCAGATTATTTTCCTTTATCAGATATTCCTCATATTTGTCCAGAAATTTCTCATAACCATCACAAAATTCTATGGTTTTATATAATTTCATATCCTCTTTCAGCCAGTCATTTATCCCACTTGGAAAATACATGCTGATTCCGCTTGGTTCTTTGGAATATCCCTTTGTCACTTTGTCTACAACCATTTCCTGCAACAGCATTTCAATATCGTCATACCTTTGATTTTCACCCGTGTTGTCAGCAAATATTTTTAGCAGATCCATTGTATCCACAATCTCTGCCGTTCCCTCATTACGGCTTCCAAATCCCTGGATTGCCATTCTCTTCTTACCAATTTCCTGATAAAGAGATTCTTCTGCTTTCTCCAGAATTGCTGTTGTCAGTTTATGGAATTCATCATGAAATTTTTCGTATGCATTTACATCAATCAGACTGAGCGTCAGTTTATAATCATTTTCACTATAAGATTCTTCGTAAGTTTTCAGCATAGACTCGCCCACTTTTTTGCCGATATGATTAGAATTATTTTCCGCTTCTTCTTCTATGGTCTTTATCCATGCATAATCATAACCGTTCTGTGGTTCCAATTCTTCTGATGCAATCAGGTACTCTGTCTTTTTTTCCAAAACAGACACAAGTTCCAGATTTCCCATAAGACATGCGTCAATACTGACAAAATCAAATTTCTCTTTCATATCTGATACTTCAAATGCCTTTTTTATATTTGCAAGAGACATGGCTGCGCCGTCAAAGTTACTGTCACTTCCAAATCCTAAAATCTGACCGGCACCATGATTCCACAGTACAAGTCCATAATGCTCCGCCGGATAGGATTGGGTTCCATAATTAATAAAATCTGCCAGCGTATCCGGATCTCCCATGTTTCTTACCTCCAATTCCTCTTCATTGGAAATTCCATCCGATGAGATGCAGAATCTTCCATAATCCTTATTATGCATCGCTTCGTATTTCCAATTACCGGAACCTCCGGCTTCTACAACGATATGTAATGTATCACTCTGCATGCCGGAATCTTTGATTGCATCTTCCATTTCTTTCAGATCATCTGTTGCTGCCCCATAATCGCTTTCCAGATCACTGCCATCCATATACACCAGTACCGTACAATATGCTTTAGATGCCATAGGTTCATATTTTTTTACTTTCGTGCCCTCCCGAATAGCTCCTGAAATTGTGATAATAGCAGTTCCGGCAGCCAGTATCCTCAATATTGCGCTGATTTTTTTTGATTTTATCTTTTTATTTGTCTTTCCTTCTTTCATAGTGATTCCCTTACCTTCCCTTTTACTCACTTAATAGCATTACTTTAAATATTTTTTCTTCATATACCCCACGATTCCGTTATATTCAACTTTACAATACCATGATTTTTCATACATCACATTTACTGTTGTTCCGTTGGGAAGTTTTTCTTTAAGGACCTTGCTTTTCGTCTCATCCCATATATTGAGACCTTTTTCTGTTCCGTATACCTTTCTTGTCCAGGTCTTTTCAAATTTATCAAATGTTCCATATGTCTTTTTTAAATCTAATGGGGTATCTCCCCATTTTCCCAGATAAAAATGCGGCATATCCACCGGTGAAGTCCAGTCCCCTCCCCATGAAAGTCCTATATCCTTTGCTATCGTTGCCACTTTCCTGATTGTGGCGGCATCA
>JAUUNJ010000044.1 GCA_030844625.1 Roseburia sp.
GAAAAAAACATTGGTGTTGTCCATTTCCCATGACATAAAAACACCTCTTTCCGCCATAAAGCTTTATGCCAAAGCATTGTCAAAGGGACTTTACGAAAACAGGGACAGGCAGGTGGAGATTTTTGAGAATATAAATGCAAAGGCTGATCAAATAGAAGGTTTTGTTAGTGAAATTATCAAAGCTTCCAGTGAGGAGTTCTTAAGTCTTGAGGTCAATGTCAGCGAGTTTTATCTTTCTCAGGCTGTGAAAAAAATAGCTGATTACTATTGTGAAAAGTTGCGACTAATCAAAATCGGATTTTCCATTGAAAAATATTCAGATGGTATTCTGAAAGGTGATTTTGACCGTTTTATAGAGGTTTTACAGAATGTCATTGAAAATGCGATTAAGTATGGAGATGGTCATAATATTGAAATTTTGTTTTCACGGGAAGAAGACTGTCGTTTAGTGACAGTGAGAAATAGTGGCTGCACTTTATCTGATACAGAACTGCCACATATCTTTGAAAGCTTTTGGCGAGGTTCCAATACCGGAAATAACAGTGGAAGCGGCTTGGGACTTTACATTTGCAGACAACTTATTCGTAAGATGGATGGAGATATATTTGCAGACATTAATGAGGGAATGATGTGTGTGACAGTGGTAGTAAGAGAGGTATAATAGATATATACCAGTGGTAATAGAGGATAAAGAATTATTGGAGGTGTTAAAAGAAATGGATAAAAAAAGATTAGAAAAGCAGTTTGCTTTTTGTAAAGAAATCGATAAAGAAAAACTTATCGGAAGACAAAATTATCTGACAGATGGAAGTCGAAAAGAAAATGATGCAGAACATGCGTGGCATATGGCAATTATGGCTCTTTTACTGAGTGAATATGCCAATGAGGAAATTGATGTATTAAAGACTGTGAGCATGCTGCTGATACATGATTTGGTGGAAATAGATGCAGGAGATACTTTTGCGTACGATGAAGAAGCAAAGAGGACTCAGAGACAGCGTGAATTGGTAGCGGCAGACAGGATTTTTGGATTGCTTCCGGAAGAACAGGCAGTGAAATTCAGACAACTATGGGATGAGTTTGAAGAATGTAAAACCCCGGAAGCAAAATTTGCACGTACTATGGATAACATACAGCCGGCTATGCTGAATTCTGCATCAGAGGGAAAATCATGGAAGGAGAAAGGGGTCCGTTTAAGTCAGATATTAGAACGGAATAAAAATACAGCTGAGGGCTCAAAGGTGCTGTGGGATTACTCACTGAATCATTTTATACGTCCGAATGTGGAAAAGGGAAAAATAAAAGGAGATATATGAGTCTGGATTTCAGCATATAAAATAGAAAAAGGGAAATTTTATTCCGGTTGATTTGAAAAACATTAAATTTGAAAAAGGAGCGAAAATAAGGTATTATTTTAATAACGACAAATTATGATACAGTTCTTTTAGAATGTAAAAGTAATTTGGGGGATCATTGAACAAAACAAAATGAACATTTAAAAGCAGGAGGTTTAAGTATGGGATTAATTAAAGCGGGAGTTGGTGCAGTAGGAAGCACTATGGCAGACCAGTGGAAAGAGTTTTTCTATTGTGATGCAATCAGTAATAATGTACTGATGGTGAAAGGTCAGAAAAAGATAGGAAATCGTTCTTCCAATACTAAGGGAAGTGATAATATTATTTCTAACGGTTCAGGAATTGCTGTTGCGGACGGTCAGTGTATGATTATTGTTGATCAGGGAAAGGTGACAGAGATTTGTGCGGAACCGGGAGAATTTACATATGATTCATCTACAGAGCCAAGTATTTTTACAGGAGGTTTATGGGAAGGAATCAAAGATACTTTTAATACCATTGGAAAACGTTTTACATATGGTGGGGATACCGGAAAAGACCAGAGAGTTTACTATTTTAACACCAAAGAAATTCTGGATAACAAGTTTGGTACAGCCAATCCCATTCCATTTAGAGTTGTAGACAGAAATATAGGTTTGGATATTGATGTCTCCGTAAGATGCAACGGTGTTTATTCGTATAAAATCGCAGATCCCATTGCATTTTATACAAATGTCTGTGGAAATGTGGAAAGAGAATACACAAGAGAGCAGATTGACAGTCAGTTAAAGACAGAATTTATCAGTGCTCTTCAGCCGGCATTTGCCAAGATTTCAGATATGGAGGTAAGGCCAAATGCGCTTCCGGCACATGCGGAGGAACTTTCTACATTAATGAATGAGATTCTTACACAGAAATGGCTGCAGAACAGAGGGCTTTCGGTTGTATCTATTGCAATGAATCCGATTACACTTCCGGAAGAAGACGCTGAACTTATCAAACAGGCACAGCGTACAGCAATGCTTAAAGATCCTACCATGGCGGCTGCAACACTGGTAGGAAGTCAGGCAGAGGCGATGAAAGCCGCAGCTTCCAACGAAAACGGAGCAATGATGGGATTTATGGGAATGGGTATGGCACAGCAGGCAGGCGGTGTCAATCCACAGAATCTGTTTACCATGGGACAGCAGAAACAGGCAGAAACAGCACAGCAGGCACCTTCAGGTGATAGCTGGAAATGTTCCTGTGGTGCCACAGCAAACGGAAAGTTCTGCCCAGAGTGTGGTGCAAAGAAACCGGAACCTGTTCCGGCAAATGCATGGACCTGCAAATGTGGAGCGCAGGCTACAGGTAAATTCTGTCCGGAGTGTGGTTCTCCAAAGCCGGCAGATGACGGTTGGACCTGTTCCTGCGGTCAGGTAAATAAGGGTAAGTTCTGTCAGAATTGTGGAGCAAAGAAGCCGGAAGGAGCACCGCTTTATCGCTGTGATAAATGTGGATGGGAGCCGGAAGATCCACATCATCCACCAAAATTCTGCCCGGAATGCGGTGACATATTTGATGAAAAAGACGTGAGATAATATATAGTTACAGTCAGTCATGGTATACATAAATAAAATGGAACTGATGGCTGAACTGTAATATTTTTTGTGAAAGGTTTGGTACAAGTGATGGCAGAATTACAGGAATATAAGTGCCCGTGTTGTGGTGGTGCGATAGAATTTGACAGTTCCCTGCAGAAAATGAAGTGTCCATATTGTGATACGGAATTTGAAATGGAAACATTAAAGTCCTATGATGACGAACTGAAAAATCAGGGTACAGATGATATGAATTGGGAAACCAAGGCAGGTGCAGAATGGCAGGAGGGTGAAACAGAGGGCCTGAATGTATACGTATGTAAGTCTTGTGGTGGTGAAATCATAGGAGATGAAAATACGGCGGCTACCAGTTGTCCGTATTGTGGAAATCCGGTAATTATGATGGGACAATTTTCAGGTGCATTAAAGCCTGATTATGTTATACCGTTTAAACTGGATAAAAAGGCAGCAAAGGAAGGTCTTATGAATCATTTAAAAGGCAGACCGCTGCTTCCAAAAGTATTTAAGGATGAAAATCATATTGATGAGATAAAAGGTATGTATGTACCGTTTTGGCTGTTTGATACGGATGTAAATGCAAAGATACGTTATAAAGCGACGCGAGTGCGTTCGTGGAGTGACAGCGACTATAGATATACGGAGACAAGTTTCTTTTCCGTACATCGTGGTGGAAACGTTGGGTTTGAGCGTGTTCCGGTAGATGGATCAACAAAAATGCCGGATGATTTAATGGAATCCATAGAACCTTTTAATTTTAATGAGGCAGTGGATTTTCAGACCGCATATCTGGCAGGATATCTTGCAGATAAATATGATGTAAGTGCGGATGACAGCATTAATCGTGCCAATGAGCGTGTCAAAGTAAGTACGGAACAGGCTTTTTCATCTACAGTTCAGGGATATTCAACAGTACGTCCTGAGAGCAGCAGTATTCAATTAAAAAACGGTGTTGTGAAGTATGCTCTTTATCCTGTATGGATTTTGTCAACTTCATGGCAGGGGAATAATTACATTTTTGCAATGAATGGACAGACGGGAAAATTCGTAGGAGATTTGCCTGTTGATAATGGTTTGTTCTGGAAATGGTTTGCAAGTCTGGCAGGAATTATTGCAGTGGTTGCGTTTATTATTACATTTTTAATGTGGTTGTTATAGGAGGTGTACATAATGAAAAAAGTTTTATCTGTCATATTGACAATTATTTTAATGAGTGTTGCCACTGTAACAGCTTTTGCAGAGCAGGATACGGACAGACTAATGCCCCGTCTTGTGGATAATGCAGATATATTAAATGATTCTGAAGAAGACTCATTATTGAAGAAATTGAATGAAATCAGTGAGCGTCAGGATTTTGATGTGGTAGTAGTAACAGTTGATTCTCTGGAAGGAAAAACAGCCCGGGATTATGCGGATGATTTTTATGACTACAACGGTTATGGTATGGGAAATGATAATGATGGTGTTCTGCTCCTCGTAAGCATGGAGGCAAGAGACTGGTGGATGAGCACTACAGGATTTGGTATTACGGCAATTACTGATGCAGGGATTGATTACATATCGGATAAATTCCTTGACGATATGGGAGATGATGAATATGCAAAGGCATTTGATGAATATGCAGAACTTTGTGATAAATTTGTTACGCAGGCAAAGACTGGTGAACCATATGATGTAGGAAATATGCCAAAGGAACCATTTGCGGTTTTCCGTAATCTGCTTATTGCATTGGCTGCGGGAATTGTAATTTCATTAATTATTGTACTAATTATGAGAAGTCAAATGAAAACGGTTCGCAGAAAACCGGCTGCATCTGATTATATGAAGAAGGGAAGTATGGTAATTAACGAAAGCAGAGATCTGTTTTTATATACACATTTAGACAGACAGAAAAAGCCAAAGAATAATAGTTCAGGAGGCAGTTCTACGCATAAATCCTCATCGGGTACCACTCATGGTGGAGGCGGCGGAAAATTTTAATTGCTTTTTATAATGGATAAAAGATTCATCGAATGCACATACTGAATATTGAAAAATCAGTCAGGAGAAAATTAAGGTGCAGAGAGAATCACTATGGGAGCAATATTCAGATTCCGAAAAAAATAAAATAAAACAGTTAAAAGGGGATATCCGTGCAGACGTTCTGATTATTGGGGGCGGAATTGCGGGTATCCTTTGTGCTTGGCGACTGAAACAGGCGGGGGTTTCCTGTATTATAGTAGAAAAGGGAAATTTTCTAGAGGGAGTTACCAGAAACACTACGGCGAAAATTACTGCGCAGCATGGATTAATTTATAATAAAATACAGAAAATTTATGATAGGGAAAAGGCAGAGCAATATTATAAAATAAATAACAGGGCAATATCTGAATATTGGAAATTGAATGAACAGTTTCCCTGTGACATGGAGAGCAGGACGGCTTATGTTTATAGTACACAGACACGGAAAAAACTGGAGAAAGAGGCACATATTTATGATAGGTTGGGAATTTCTTATGTGTGGCAGGAATATACACCAATTCCTATACGGACTTATGGAGCCTTAGGCATGGACAAGCAGGCACAGTTTAATCCAATGAAACTCCTGTTGCCCTTGGCAGAACAGATTGATTTTTATGAAAATACCACAGTGACAGATATTAAAGATAGAAAAGCATACACAGAGTATGGAACCATAGAAGCCGATCAGATTGTACTGGCAACTCATTTTCCAATGGTAAATATTCCAGGGGGATATTTTGCAAAAATGTATCAGAGACGTTCTTATGCATTAGCAATTAAAGATGGACCTCAGATGGATGGTATGTATATTGATGATAAGGAAGATGGATTTTCTTTTAGAAATTATCAGGAGTATTTGTTAGTAGGTGGAGGAGGTCATAAAACCGGAACAAGAGGTGGAGGATACGCTGTATTGGAAAAGCTGATATCTCAGGTATATCCCGATAAAAAAGTTTCTTTTGCATGGTCTGCTCAGGATTGCATGAGTTTAGACGGGATTCCCTATATAGGATGCCACAGCAAAAGAAAATCACACATGTTTGTTGCTGCCGGATTTAATAAATGGGGAATGACAGGAGCAATGTCCTCTGCAATTGTATTGGAGGAGCTATTAACGAAAGGAAACAGCGAGTTTAAGGAATTGTTTTCTCCACAGCGTTCCATTGTACATCCTCAACTGGCAGTAAATCTGATCTCTGCGGTGGGAAACATTTTGCGCCCTGGCAGGAGATGTACTCATATGGGGTGTTCATTGAGATGGAATCCGCAGGAACGCACATGGGATTGCCCCTGTCATGGTTCAAGGTATTCAGAAGATGGAAATATTTTAGAAAATCCGGCAAAAAAGAAGAAAGAGTTTTAAACATATAGAAATAAAAATATATGTGGTGGTAATTTTGTATATTTTAAGAGCATTCATTGGTTGTTGCTGATGAATGCTCTTTTTATATTAATTATCACATTGATTCTTTCTATTAATCCATTCCGTGGAAGCGTCCATAGCCGTACGGCAGGCATTGGTCTGATCCAGAGAATTCAGCATGACAAAATCGTGAATGATTCCCTGAATCCGCAAGGCAGTAACTTTTACTCCTGCACAGCGGAGCTTTTCTCCGAAAGCTTCACCTTCACTGCGTAAAACATCTGCCTGACCGTTAATTATCATAGTTTCAGGCAGATTTTTAAGACATTTTTTATCTGCACGGAGTGGAGATGCGGTGATTTGATTCCTATCAGCTTCGCTGGTTGTATACTGATCCCAGAACCATTGCATTCCTGCGCGGTAAAGATAATAATTAACAGCAAACTGTCGATAGGAAGGTGTGTTAAAGCAGGCGTTTGTCACTGGATAATATAAGAGTTGTTTCTGGATTTTGGGACCACAGCGCACTTCTGACATAAGCGCCATGGCAATTGCCATATTTCCCCCAACGCTGTCGCCGGCAACAGTCAGTGTATTGCGGTTTATGGAACTAATGTCCAATTTACAATTTGTAAGAGTGTAATTTCCTTCTATAATTTCCCAAATATGTGAAAGAAGAAAATAACATTGTTCAATAGCTACTGGATATTTTGCTTCCGGTGACCGGGTATATTCAGGAAAGATAATAAGGGAATTGGTTCGGGCAGCCAGTTCCCTGACAAGTTTTTCGTGGGTATGAAAGCTGCCAAAGACCCAGCCGGCACCGTGAATATAAAGAATTACATTTTGAATGGATACAAAGGATTTTGGTGTAACGAAATAGACGGGTATTCGTCCCCAGGTAGTTTCAACTTTGGTGCTGCATATATTGGCAGGATATTTGTATACAGGAGTGTCTTGCGCTTTTTCCAATATCATTCTTCCCTGTTTTGGAGGTAATTGAAAAATCAGTGGTGGGATGGAACTTTGATTGCAGACAATTTCAGCGGCGGGTTCCAATGGAACGCATCGTTTCATATAATTTGCCTCATATTTTAATGATTCATTATTAAAATATGCATAATACCTTATTTTAGAAGATTGGACATAAAAGTACTGCTATTCCCTTTTATAATATTAAAAAAAAGTGTGATATTTTGTTTCGCAGAATTGTTGTTATAATAGAAAGGCCTTTCAATTATGCAAGGAGGAGTAACAAGGTGGACCGATTAGAATACATAAGAGTTGTAGATGCATATGCAAATACTGTATATAGAATTGCATATAGCTATTGTAAAAATAAAAGTGATGCAGAAGATATTGTGCAGAACGTGTTTTTGAAACTGTTACAGTCTGATGTTAAATTTCAGGATGAAGAGCATATAAGAAAGTGGCTGATCAGAGTGGCTGCCAACGAAACAAAAAACTTGTGTAAGTCATTTTGGAAGAAGAGAATGGTTCCCTTGGAAAATTCCGATGTCACACCACAATACCAGTTTAATTCCAAAGAAAACAGTGATTTGTATGATACGGTAATGGAACTTCCCTATAAGTACAGAATCGTAGTTCATTTATATTATTATGAAGACTATTCTGTAAAGGAAATAGCGGAAATTTTGAATATAAAAGAAACCACAGTACAGACACAGCTTATGAGAGCAAGGAAGAAACTAAAAGTAAAATTAAAGGAGGTTTGGCAAAATGAGTAATAAAAAATTATATAAGGACACCTTTGATAAAATAACTATGTCAGAGGAAAGGTTCGGAAAGGTGAGAAATATGAGTGCTGATGAAAATAAAATAAAGAGAAAGATAAACTTTCGGTTTGCAACAGTGTTAGCGGTATTGGCAGTAGTTTTTGCCCTGAGTAATGGGATTGCATATGCGGCTTCAGGAAGTACATTAGTTGACAAAGCTGTTGATATATATTACGCAAAAGTCAAGGATGTTTATCTTGATGGGAAAAAGCAAAATTCAGGCATTATTGATAAGGATGGACATTATAAGTTTGTGTATGAAGATGGAAGCAGTTCTGAAGTTGATGTTTTTTATGCGTATATCGCTGAAATAAAAGAAATCGATGGAAAAGTTTATATGATTATAGGCGATAATGTGAAAAAAATTGATATCACCGATGATTTCAAGGATGGCGTAGCGGAGGTCGAAGTTGAATATGAGGGCAAGTGTTATCAATATACGGTTGAAGGTTCTGTTGAAGACAATGATATTAGTATCTGTAAAAAGTAAAAAAAGATGATGAAAATCAAAGCGGTCAGTCACTAAAAATATGGTGATTGACCGTTTTTTATATGTAATTATGCAAAAGATGATTTGTGAACTTTTTGCGAATAATATAAAAGTTTAAAGTTTGTTTAAGGTTGAACTCATATACTAAATTTATAATTTAAAAGAAATAAAATATTTGGAAAGGTTTGGTACAAAATATGAATAAAAAATGTTTAGCAATGATATTGATAGTGCTTATGGTATTGTCATTATTAAGTGCATGTGGCAAAGAGGATAATTCCACATCTGACAGCAATACCATATATGGAGAGGTAAGTGAAATTGGAGACAATGTGATTACCATTCAAGTTTCAAAAGATGGGGATAAGCACTCCATGCTGGAACTGACAGGGGAAGAGCAGGAAATAAAAATTACGGATAGCACAGTTATAAAGAAACAGCAAATGGGCGGACCGGGAGGCGGAAAAATGGGAAATCCGCAAGAACAGGCAAGTGGTAACAATGATCAGGGAAATCCTCCGGAGGTGCCAAATGGTGAGCAGCAGAGTGGCAATGATCAGGGAAATCCACCACAAATGCCCGAAGGAGAAAGTAATAAAGGCAATGAAAGACCACAGGACATGCCGGAAGGTGAAAGTATGAATATGCCGGAGGCTGAAGAAATTACACTGGAGGATATTTCAGAAGGAGATACAGTTTCTATAACTCTTGATGATGAGGGTAATGCAAAGGAGATAACGGTTATATCAATGGGAAGTGGACAGCAACCGGAAGGAGACCAGGCAACAGGAGTGGACAGCTATACGGCAGTTAAGGAATACACATCAGATACGACTGTGGATGGAGAATCTTTTACTTCTACAGGAACAGATGAAAATGCAATTCACGTCAGTGGCGGAACAACCACATTGAAAAATATAGATGTTACAAGAACCTCCTCAGACAGCACAGGCGGAGACAACTCCAGTTTTTATGGAGTTGGAGCCGCAGTGCTTACAACAAACGGTACTTCCTATATAAGCAACAGCAAAATAACAACGAACGCAGCAGGTGGGGCGGGAATTTTTTCATACAATACAGGTACGGTTTATGCATTAGATACCACTATAAAAACCCAACAGAGTACATCCGGTGGACTTCATGTGGCAGGTGGAGGAACTTTATATGCATGGGACATAAATATAGAAACCAGTGGACAGTCATCAGCAGCCATAAGAAGTGACAGAGGCGGTGGAAAAATGGTAGTAGATGGAGGAACCTATATTTCTAATGGAATAGGCTCTCCCGCAATTTACAGTACAGCAGATGTGATAGTGAATAATGCAGAATTAACAGCAAATAGTTCAGAGGCAGTCTGTATAGAAGGGCTTAATTCCATTCACTTATTTAATTCAAATCTTACGGGCAATATGAACGATGACAGCCAGAATGACTGTACATGGAACGTAATACTGTATCAGAGTATGTCTGGAGATTCAGAGATAGGAAACAGCACATTTGAAATGAATGGCGGAACACTTAAGGCAAAGAATGGAGGGATGTTTTATACAACAAATACAGAATCAACAATCACATTGAAAAATGTTGATATTTCTTATGCAAGTGACAGCGAATTTTTCTTAAGATGCACAGGAAACAACAATCAGAGGGGCTGGGGCACATCAGGCTCTAATGGAGCAGATTGCTTATTTACGGCAATTAATCAAAAAATGGAAGGAGATATAATATGGGACAGTATTAGTAAACTTGATTTTTATATGACAGACAAGAGTACATTGAAAGGTGCGTTTAAGGATGATGAGACATATGCCGGTGATGGAGGAGACGGATACTGCAATGTATATATCGAAAAAGGAAGCACATGGACAGTAACAGGAGACAGTACGATAAATAACCTTTTTAATGCAGGGACAATCCAGGATGCTCAGGGGAATACAGTTACGATTAAGGGAACTGACGGAACAGTTTATGTAAAAGGAAACAGTAATTATACAATTACCGTGGATTCATATGACACCGGTGTTGAGTTATCAGGAGCTTCGTCTGCAGCAAGCTGGTCAGAATACAAGGTGGAAAAACCATCGGAGTTAAGTTAGGAGGAGATATTTTATATTGAACAAATGAAAAGGAAATAAAAGGATCGGAACAAATATTATATTATGTGATGAAATGGAGGATTATGTATAAGAGAAGAAAGATTACGGCGGTCTTAATAGTATTAATAATTACTATTACATCAGTATCCTATACACCGGTTACTGCAAGTGCAGCCGTTAAAGGATCAAAAATAAAAAAGACAAAGCGTTATACTATAAGCAGGATATCAGGAATATATTCATCAACGATTAAGGTAAAGGTTAAGGCAAAAAAGGGCTATAAAATTTATTACACTACTACAGGAAAACTGAAAAAGAGCAAAGTAATAAAAAGCACAAAGAGTAAGACATTCAACATTAAGAAGACTACTACTCTTTCAATATACGTTGTAAAAAAATCTGCAAAAATAACGAAAAAGAAGCTGAAGAAAGTATCTAAAAAGAAGAAAGGAAAGTATTTTGTTCAATACAGATATACAATAAAGAAAGGTACATCAATATCAGATACTACCGAATCAACTACAGGTAATACTTCTGGCAGTACAAGTGAAACTCCGACTTCTAATGTGACAACAATTTCAGAGGAACAGATGCAGGCTCAGGATAAGATAAACAATATAACAGAGCAGGTTAGTACGGATGCAGAGGAAATAACAACACAGGTACCATCAAAAATAGAGTCAGATACAGCATCTGTTAAACTGACGAAAGATGGTATATCAACTAATAATGTGGATAGTGATGCCATTACCTATGAAAGCGGAGACACATTGTCAATACTGACAATTGATAAGGCAGGAACCTATGTCTTATCAGGTGGGACAGCAGAAGATCCGATTAAGAATCTGGAGATAATAGTAGCAAAGAATATATCAGATGAAGTAAATTTAATTTGGGATAATCTTATAATTGATAATAGCCAACTAGGCACTGTAAAAGGGCAGGATGTTCCGGTGTTTTCTGTGGGAAAATCTACACCGGCAGTTAACATTACTTTGAGAGGACAATCTGTTTTTACCGGTAATGGTAGTTATACCGAAGCTCCTGCGTCAGCTATCATATCTGCTGATAATGCAGGAACAACATTAACATTTTCGGCATATGAAGGTGATAGTACAGCATCTCTTACGGTTGTTGATTCCATGGCATCATCTACAGATTTTGGAACAAATGATCCAAGCGATGGAATTTACTCTAAAGGAACATTAATAATGAACAGTGGAATCTATAATGTAAGCGTTAATGGAGATTGTCTTAAGGGTACTGGCAAAAACGGTCAGGGCGGTATTGTAATAAATGGAGGAAGTTATACATTACGGTCTAATCTTAGTAATGCCCTGAAATCAAAGAATGGAAATATAATGGTTAATGAAGGTAATATTAACAGTACATATACAAAAGAAGATGGAATAAATGCAAAGAACTATGCCGTTATCATAACAGGAGGAGACATTACGAT
>JAUUNJ010000045.1 GCA_030844625.1 Roseburia sp.
TTTGATAAATTTTTAATTGTAATAACCAAAAAAAATACAGCATTAAAAAATAATTGGGCAAAAATGAATCCTATTATAATTACTTTTTTCAAATTATTATTTTTCGTTTCCCCACTAGTTTTGTTTATTAAATCCTGCTCTGAAACCCCGCTAACCTCTGAGAGCTTACTAATAAATCTATTTTTTTGTTTATTACTTTCTATTCCTAATATACTATATGTTCCATTAACCGTTTTACTCTCACTAATAAGTTGAGATAATTTTTTTACAATAACTTGCTCACCAAACCTAAAACTTGGTATATAACCTACACTATTAATACTTCCTTTCTCAATTCCTAATGTACTATTCTTATTTTGTGAAGACAGCAATTTTTTTAAATTGTCTGCATTAAGTATCTGTTGATCCCAAAAAATCAATGATACATTATTTCTGTCTGTATATCCATAAACTCCTACTTTATAGCCACTAAATGTTCCGTCATTCTTTAAAACTGAATCTCTTCTCACAACAAAAAGTTGCTGCTCCTCTACTATATTATATAAATATTGCTCAACATTGGTTTGTCTTTTCGAAGAAACATTTTTTAAATATACTGTTACTGACTCTCCATTTCCCGGATAGTCACTCCATTTATCCAAATACTGTTCATTCATAAAATAAATTGTTAGCAGGGCAAACAATATGCCCTGCATAACAATTGCAATAAATCCTAGATAACGAACCTTACTAACAAATGATATCTTTTTCATTATAGTTACCCTTTCATTACTATATTATCTACAATTCCAATATGCTGTTGCGGTACCAAGCCCTACAAGCTGTTCAGCATGTGCCTTGACACCTGGTTTTTTCCATCCTGAAAAAGTAGTATTTGCAGTTGCAGAATGTTCATAAAGTCCTGTCTGTACCGTTGAATAACTATATACTCCCAATTTTCGTCCATAATCCCAACTTACAGCATTCCCATTATAATATACCGTCTTTGCAAATGCTGGTATTGCGCATACCAATGTTAGTGCTAAAACCATTGTTATTCCTAAAATTTTTTTCTTCATCATATATTTACCTCCTACTTGTCTAAATTTTAAAAAGATATCTTTTGCTAACTTATTATCTAATTCATATTAGCTTTTAATTTTTTATATTCAATTTTTCCTATTAACACAAAAAACGAAACTAAAATAACAAATATCACTTCGCCTGATGCCATGACTGAATTGTATTTATAAAATATTGTAAATAAGACAAAATCAACTACAATAATTCCATACACTATTCTTTTATTTCGTCTGTATTGATATTCTGCCAATGGATGATTTGGATTTTTTAATGGTGACCATACTATAATTATAATTACGGCTATAATCGAAAATACTATCGCAATCTCACTCTTAAAAATCTCTGACCAATACTTAATAATAAATAGCGTTATTGTATACACGCCTAT
Source organism: Roseburia sp. (assembly GCA_030844625.1). GTDB lineage: Bacteria > Bacillota > Clostridia > Lachnospirales > Lachnospiraceae > Eubacterium_G. The sequence goes on from JAUUNJ010000045.1 coordinate 1,451, forward strand.
TGAAAGCATAAAGCACATTTCGCTATTTTTAGCATGATATCCTCCTACGAATACTCTCAATGGAACAAAAAAAATAATAAATCCACAAAAGTGATATAAATTATTCCCCAAAATACTTACAATCAACACCGCAATTAATATACTTGCATTTAAAAGTATAGTTTCAATTCCATAAATATAAATATCCCTGTCTTTAATATCTAATACCTTATTCTTTATTAGTAAAAAAGTGATATTTTCAGAAAGATATCTAAACATCTTCGTATTTTATTTGGCTTCCTGTTTTTTTCTTTTCTGCCTTTATAAGCTTTTCAGGCATTTTAGGTTCATAAAACCCAATCCATGAAGAAGTTTCACTAGTAGCTAATGCTACTGTTCGCAAAACTTTTTCAACAAAATTTTTTTTCTCGCTCATTTATAGTCCATCTCCTTTCATCTTTAATTTGATTTTGCCTATAAGGAACTAAATCCTTACAATACACTAAACTTTCGTTTAACAGATTATTTTATGTATTGCTTGAATGGATAATATCATATTAAATATTCTCAAAACGAAATATTGTTTAAATGGCACATTTTTTTGTTTATTTGGCTATTTAAAGGCAAAAAAATAATGCCTGATTCCTCTGGCATCATTTCTTTCCCTTACATTTTATTTATTTAATATCAAAATTGTTGTAACTACTTCATTGTCCCTATGAATCATATTATACTCTCCATTATATTTCTCAACTATACTTTTTACACTTTTTATTCCTATCCCATGAAATAATCTGTCCTTTTTAGTAGACTGCATTTGTTCCGGTAAAATTCCCTTATATATATTCGAAATTTTTATTAAAAGAATTTGCTTTTCTTCTTTTATTGTAACATCTATATATGAATTATTCTGATTACTACATGCCTCGATTGCATTATCAATCAGATTTCCTAACATACTTGCCATGTCTATATCATTAACTTTGCATTCCTCCGGAATGGACACATTTACTGTAAATACAATCCCTTTCTGCTCTGCCAGATTTTGCTTTGTATTAATAATTGCATCTACAACCGAATTACCCGTCTTTACATAAAACATCTTTTGGTTTAATAATTGATTTTCCTTGATAAGATATTCCTTGATTTCCTCTAACTTCCCTTCTTTTGCTAACTGAGTCAGAGCTATTATATTATTCTTATAATCATGTATACTATTTCTCCATAATTTAAATGCTAATTCAGTGTCATTCTGTGATTTCTGAAGCATTTCATTTTTCATTTCTATAAGGGTCAAAGTCTGTTTCTGTTCATAGTTTTCTGTTATTTTAAACATAAGATAAAGTAATAACAATTCTAGAAACAACGAAACAATGAAGAAAATTATGGAGAATGCTGCAATTTCTTTTTCTTCGGAAATTGCATTAGTCCGTATCATCGCAAAGTTTGAAGTCAATATGAGCATAGAGCATATACACATAACTATAATATGTTTTTTAGACAATATTTTACTATTTCGAACAATCTTATTTATGACCATTATTATCAATATTAATATTGATTTGCTTAACAGCGTACAGATTACTCTTGTTATACTTTGCTCATTTAAAAGATAAGTTGTTTCCGTTCTCAAAAGCAGCGATGCCATCTGTGCAGTTGAAAAGTCTATCGCAGATAATATTACACAATATAATAATACTAATCCTATTATAGATCCTATGTGTTTTTTATATAAAATCCATTGAAACAATATGCATACTAAAATTACTATTAATGAATTTATATATGAAAACAATTTATAATTATTTAATACGCATATTATGTACGCTCCAAACAACGCGAATATAATTATTGGATTTCTCTTATCTGACAATTTATCTTTAATTAAAAATGTGCCACAAAATATGCAACACATAATCAGCTCAATCCCCCCTGACATATATTCTATAAACCAGTAAAAATTTATCATACTTTATCCCTCCAATAATTTAACAAAGTCGTTTTTACATCTTTTATTTTTCTACGACTTACGATTAAACGTTCCCCACTATCAAGGGTAATATCAAAATTAGAAAATTCATTGATATATCTGACATTAACCACACATCCACTATGTATCCTTATAAAATTCTCATCTCCAAGCTCCTCAAAAAAATCTTTGATCGTTTTTCTTGTGAACAGGCTTCTCCCATCATTCATATGTATTCTGATTTTTCTAGCTTCAACTTCATAATATATTATATTCGAATGCTTAACCTTTACTTCTCCATCTTCTGTCTTTATAATAGCGTACTTATCCATGTCCGCCATTAAACATGTGTATGCTGCTTTTAATGTAAGTAGCAATTCTTGTTCCATCTTATTTTTCCTTATGTACCTAAATGGATTATATTCTATAGAATCAAACACATACTGTTCATGTGCGGAAATAAAAATAAGCAATATATCTGATTTAAACTTTCTGATTTTCTTTGCCACTTCAAGACCGGAAATATTTGGCATATCTATATCTAAAAATAAGATATCAAAATCTTCTTTCCCACTACATATTAAATCAAATACTTTATTTCCATCTGTATAAAGATAAGTCTCTATTGAGATATTTAGATTTTCTCCTGCTTTCATAAGTTCATTATGAATATTATTCAGCGATTGATCTTCATCATCACACACTGCTATATTTATTATCATTACAGTCCCCCCTTTAGTTTGTATTTTCGTACGAATATTATTATAGCAAAGGAAATAATGAAACACAAACCTCTTTACATTTTATCGTTACCTTCTTTTAATTGTTTTTTATCCGGAATTTTTTATTTTTATCAAAATAATTTACTTTATAAGTCATATACAACTTGATGCAACACAAAAAAAGTACCACCCCAAACAATTTAATGCTTGAAACGGTACCCGCGTGCGCCTCCAGGGGCTCCAACCCTGCACACCCTGTGTGGCCTGATGGATTTTATGAGGTTTTATTTGGGTTAAAATATTGTTATAAGATGTGTCACGATCCCTTTATTTATCGGCAGTTCAGGGGTTATAACCTGTTAATGAACTTTAATAAGTTTGCGCATATACACTTCCTTTATCTATAATCTTATATGAAGCTTCCTTACTTACTTTCTTTCCTGTAACTTCCTGTGTAAATGATATTTTTCCAGACATTCTCTTTAATGATTCACTGCTAATAAAAAATTTGGAAAAAGATGAATCAACAACCTCTTTAGAAATGACTTTTCCTTTATTTTTAACTGTCAAAATCGCTCCTGCAACTGTATCTAACTCATATGTGATTCCCTTTTTATCATGTATTATCTTGCGACAGATAGGCGTTTTAGTTACATACTTTTCACTTTCTATACTTTTTTTCTTAGTTATTTTTTCATTTTTATTATTAACTCCATATAAAGTTATTTTTTTTGCCGCAGAATACTTATATTCTATTGTAAATTTATTCTTTGCGTTTACTTTAACAGTCTTTTTTACACCATTATATTTTGATACTACTTTTTTTGCTCTTTTTACTTTTCCTGAAATAACTATCTTATCAGCCTCTTTGTCATACTTTACTTTGATTTTTTTTAGTTTCGGTTTAACAACATAAAAATACTCTGTAACTGTTACTTCAGCATTCGGATCTATTACATCATTACTAATCTTCGTTGAATATCTCTTATTCATCCCTTTGACGTCACAATCCTTGATATTATCTCCTCTATTTGCAGGGTTCATAACAGAAACGCTCCCCTTATTGTTATGGGCTAAACCAAGTGCATGACCTAACTCATGTTCAGCAACACAGACTCTTTCCGCTGTTGTATAGTTATATTTATCCAGAGCTGCTCTATTCAACCATACTTTGTTCTTATTTATGTGTCCATCTGAAATTCTATATGAAGTTTCACATTTACCGGCAACTTGCAGCCCTTGCTTGCTATCATCGTAATATGATGATAACTTTGTATTTGAACTGTCTTTCTTTGTCCACTTAAACCCCTTATCGCACCACTTATTCGTAGCGGAGGTCCAAATATCTTTGTATTTTTTTGATGTAGAATTCACTTCATAATTTGCTGTCTTTTTTACATATCTCCATGGTTTCATTGGAGTGGTTGCTTTAGTTCCGGCAAACACTTCTGATGGTGTAAGTGAAGTAAGTATTAATCCTGCCGAAAGCATACTTGCTATAATGCAATTCCTTATTCTTTTTATATAATTATACTTTTTTTTCATTTTAATCCTCCAATATTTTTATGTTTTTCGATATTTTCCATTTACCACTAAAAAGAGAGAGTGCTAAATCCACTTGTGCTAATGTTATACATATAGATATTTCTTTCATGATCACTAATATGAATGCAATAGCTATTATAAATTCCACACACCAAACAATGATTGTTTTTTTTCTGATAATTCATTAATCATTAAAAATTTCTAAGTTTTTTAACTTTTCCGGTGTTTTAGGTTGATAACAAAACCATGTACAATTGGAATTTCCATTTGCCTTTGCAGAATTATATGCTGCTTTTGATATGATTTTTTCTACAACTTTTTTTGTTTCATTTGTGTGCCTCCTTCCCCCTTTGTCTTTCAGCAATAATAAATTACCATATTTTTCTTTACACACATGTCTGTTGTAAAAATTAATAGTATTCATGTAAAAATTTAAAGTTTTAGATATAAAAACACCCTGAATATTAGATTCTTTCTAATATTCAGGGTATCCTTATCAAATATATAACATTATTTTTACACGAAATTCTTTCTCATCATAATTTATTTTAACAATTCCGTTATATTTATTTACTGTTGATTCTACACTTTTTACTCCAATTCCGTGAACGGTATCGTCACTTTTTCTTGTTTGAAGTTTTCCTTTTCTATGAATTATATTTCCATCATAGCTATTGATTAACGTAATAAACAACGTTCCAACTTTATACTTTACCGATAAATCTATATACTTACCATTCTTTATCTTTTCTGTTGCCTCTATTGCATTGTCCAATATATTTCCCAAAATAGTCACCATATCTTCCATTTCTGCATTTAAATTCTCTGGTAACACAATATTTGATGATACTTTTATATTTTTATTTTGTGCTTCACTTAACTTATAATTAATAATACTGTCTAATGCAATATTTCCACTATTGCTATATACTGATGTTTCTTCTAATTTACCTGTCAACTCTTCAAGATATCTTTTGACTTCCTTATTATCTTCTTTTATCATCGAACTTAATGTATATAAATGATTATTGATATCATGTTGGAATGTTTTTAAAGCACTACTCCCCTGCTGCATAAGTTCTGCCTGCCTATAATAATAGTTTTTTTCTCTTTCAATTATTTTTGCCTGCATTTTTTCAATGTAACTTTTTGAAATCAAATCATATAGATACATTATTATAAATAAAATTAATATCATACATATTACTGATAATATTTTTATTTTTTCCTTTATATTTTCCTGCATAAAAATTTCAATTTCCAATATAAACGAAGCAATACATAAGCATAAACTTCCTATATTAAATGTTGTCGGAATAAGTACATCTTTTCCTATGTTTTTAAACATACTTATCAATCTATATATAATCACGTATATTATTTGAACACTTATTATCTGAAATGAATCAAAATTATACTGTTCTGTCGTTACTGTAATATTTCCAAGTCCAATAATCATTGCCATAATTGCTTCCGATATAAATTGACACATAAATATTATTATTGTTGTCATAATAACCTTTTGAATTCTATCATCATAACATCTTGCTATTAATGCACTAAAACTTAGCGATACAATAAAATTGAATATTGGTATCGGAAAAAATAAATATTGTAATGTACCAACAAAAAAACTACAAAAATATACTACACTTAACACACTATACTTTACAATTCTTTCCCCTAAAAACAACCTTACATATCTTGATGTCACATATAAATTAAACAAGTTTGAGACCATATATATAATATAAAATAATATAATCTCCATTATTCTTCCTCCATATTCATATACATTTTTCTTATTTCTGCTCTTCTAGATTGACTAATAGGTAATTCTATGTCATCTGTCATTATTACGCGATCATATCCCATAATTTTTATATACCTGCAATTTATCATATATGTTTTATGAATGAACAAAAAACCTTGCCCCTTCAAGTTTTCATATATCAATTCTAGAGAATCATAAAATTCCTCTTCTCCTTCTGTGGTATGCATAATCACTTTTCGACTATTTCTCTCAAAATACCTAATTTTATATGTTTCTATCTTATAATACTCATATCCTTTTTTATACTTAAATATATATGCTTCTTTTCCATTAATTCTAAAATAACTTTCAAATACCCCACGCAATTTGTTCTCATCTAATGGTTTCACAAGAAAATTAATAGGTCTAAACTCAAACAATTGTAAAGCATACTCTGTTTTTGATGAAATATAAGCAATTTGGACAATGTCATTTTCAAGTATATTCCTAATATATTCTCCAATTTCCACGCCACTCATCTCCGGTAGTTCTATATCAAGAAACACAAGGTCATAATTCGTCCTCTCCATTTCTTTACATAAACTTTCTCCCGAATAAAAAACATCTACTTCATATCTTATTGACATTTCATTCAAAATTTTGATAACTATTCCCTCAACCTGAGAACAAATTTTTATTTCATCATCACATATGGCAACATTTATCTTCATGGCTTTCCCTCTTATATAATCAATTTTATTATTGTACCACAATAAAAAAAGTAATGGAACCTTCATTGTTCCATTACCTTCTTCTTTCTTCTATCTCTTTATCAACTTCTACCTCTGTAGTGGTATATTAAAATTGCAACACCTGGGAAGGCAATATATAATATTATCCAACAAGAGAAAATGCAGATGAGCAGATACATTAGATGAAGCGGTAAGTGATTATGTATTTTTGTGGTACAACCATGTGATACCGCATTCATACAACGGAGGGCTGACTCCGTTTCAAGCAAGACACAGGCAGGAATAAGTCTGTTCCAAGTGTAACAATTTTGCTTGACCACTACACATAGTATTTCGCTGAATTTCTTATTGATAGCTTTACTCAGTTCTTGTTCAGCTAGAAATTCATCAAAATGTTCTCCTGCAAATCTCATTGCCAGAATAAACTTATGTCTTGCTTGTTTATATTGTGCAAGCATCTCAATTGCTGCCAGATACCGACTTGCTTCTTTACTTTCAAAGCATTCCGGCAAAACAGACAGCTTTTTATCATAAATGTAATAGATTCCGCAATCCATGATATGATCCACAAGTGCCTGTTCTGTCTTTTCATCTAAACAACCGCTTATAATCGAAATCGGATAAAAGATTTCCATTCCAATAATACATTTATCTTTTTGTATTCCAAAATTTTTATCATATGCAGCAGTATAGTCATCATAATCATATGTTCCACTTTTAAAAGCACTCGTAATAACATGTGCCCATTTCTTTGCTACTTTATTTGCAGCCGAATTATCCGAAGTAAATCTTCGAATCCATGTCGAAAGTAATAATGCCATAAAGTTATCCCAATCGTGTTTCTGTTCTCTATAATCAGGCGTACTCTTTTTCCCTGTAAGGCAATCATTCATATAAGAAACTGCTTTCTGAATACATTCGTCTTCCATGGTAAATCCTAACCGTTCCAAACGTCTCAACGCAAACTCCGTTGAAATATTCTTTAATGATGTCGGTTGGGACATGGAATGAAAAATACCCCACTTTCCCTCATCATCCTGCAATTCAATAATTTGTTTTGCCCCTTTCCCGTCTTTATGCATAATCTTCTCTCCCTAAAAATTCAATAAATTGCGAATGAAATATAACTTCCTTTTCACTTCAATATTTCAATTAATTCATCCCAACATCTAATCTCCATGTACGGAACGTTTGTTTTCGCACCGTACTCTCCATCAATATACATTGGATAAAAAACAGGCTTCATTCCCGCGCAGAATGAACCTTCGATATCACAGGTCAAATTGTCACCGCAAAACCATATTTCTTCCGGATTGAGCTTTGCTTTCCTGACTGCCATTTCAAAAATGAATGGATGCGGTTTTCGGAAAAGATAACTATTGGATGAAAGAAAAAACTCAAAATGATTGTTTGGCAGCAACTCATCAATTCGTCTTTTCAATAATTTTGAACTGTTCATCATATTACTTACAACAGCAGTTCTAATTTCGTTTTTCCAAAGATAATCCAGTAGTCTTTCGATTCCCTCTGTCGGAACCGCCTGATGTAATGTTGCATTCTTCCAGAAGACATATTGAACTTCTTCCATATCCACATCAAATTCGAGCCCTAAAGATTCATACAAGTAGGTATCAAACGCTTCGCAGGATATTTCCAGCAACTGTCTATCTCTTTTTATCGATTGGATATTCTCAATCTCATGAAATATCTTATCCGCCTGTTCCTGCAACTTTTCTGCATTCACACGGTCAGGATTTTTTGTTGTGATTTTGAGAACAGCTTCATCACCTTTTAGAACATTAAACTGCTTCTCGTCGATTAATGTCTGCCCATAGTCAAATAGTATCATCTTTGGTTTTTGCATTCACTACTCCTTAAATTTATTTGTTAATCTTTTTAATGATATACACAATAAATGACTATGTCTATCTTACCATAGCCACTACCACAATACAATCATGACCACCCGTCAAACGGTGGTTGATATTTCGCTCGGTTCCGAGCTCACCAGGGTCATGACCCATAATCCAAAAGTGCTATTGCAATTATTTTTGCAATAGCACTTTTTTTATTAATTACATTTATTTCTTACTACCTTTGCTGCTTCCACAAGATTTCTAAGGCTGGCATCCGTTTCGGGAATTCCTCTTGTTTTAAGACCACAGTCTGGATTTACCCATAACTTTTCATGATTAATTTTTGTAAGCATTTTTTCCAGTGCAGATATAATCTCTTCCACAGAAGGTACACGTGGCGAATGGATATCATACACTCCCGGACCTACTTCTGTCTCAAAATTATTCTCTTTAATTGCATCAAGAATTGTCAGTTTGGAACGTGATGCCTCAAAAGAAATAACATCTGCATCCATATTATCAATATCCTTAATAATATCATCAAATTCACTATAACACATATGAGTATGTATCTGTGTTTCCGGTTTTACCCCGCTATGACACAGTCTGAATGCCGGTATTGCCCAATCCAGATATTCACTATACCAGTCGCTCTTTCTTATTGGCAGTTTTTCCTTTAAGGCTGCCTCATCTATCTGAATAATTTTAATTCCTGCCTTTTCTAAGTCAAGAACTTCTTCCCTGATTGCTATACCGATTTGATATGCCATCTCTTTCAGAGATACATCTTCACGCGGAAATGACCAGTTCAGTATTGTGACCGGACCTGTAAGCATTCCTTTCATCGGCTTGTCTGTCAGACTCTGTGCATATTTTGAATATTCTACTGTAATCGGCTTGCTTCTTTTCACATCTCCAAAAATAATTGGAGGTTTCACACATCTTGTACCATAGGACTGTACCCACCCTTTTTCGGTAAATACATATCCCTCCAGATTTTCCCCAAAAAATTCAACCATGTCATTTCGTTCATACTCTCCATGTACAAGAACGTCAATACCGATTTCTTCCTGCTTTTCAATACATTCTTTTATAAATAAGAATACCTGTTCATCATACGCGCTCTTATCAATTTCACCCTTACGATAACTGCTTCGATTCTTTTTAACCTGCTGAGTCTGTGGGAAAGAACCAATGGTAGTTGTCGGAAGCAGAGGAAACTTAAATACCTGCTTTTGAATTTCTTCTCTTTCTTTTCGAATTGGTTTTCTCACAAAATCTTCTGATTTTAATGCTGCAACCTGTTGTGTTACTTTTTCATTTTGATAAAGACGCTCTTCATGGAACAACGCAGTATTATCAATATATTCTTTTTCCTGTTTATAATTATTACATTCTGTGAGTACACTGATTTCATTTAATTCCTGTAATTTTTCCAGTGCAAATGCAAAATGCTGTTTTACCTGTTCGTTCAATTTTGACTCATTATCCACAGTGTAAGGTACATGCAGCAGTGAACATGAAGTCGATAAAACAATCTTCTCTGCATATTTCTTTATTTCATCAAGAATAGAAAGTGCTTTATCATAATGGCACTTCCAGATATTCTTTCCATTTATCAGACCCGCAAACAGAATTTTGTCATTTGGAAATCCATATTTTTTAACCAACTCCAGTGTCTTTTTTCCCTCAAGAAAATCCAGACCGATTCCATCAAAGTTCATGGCAATAATATTTTCATAACAGTCACGCACATCACCAAAATAGGTCTGTAATAAAACCTTTACATTACCTTTCGCCGATAAAATAATATTGTACAGATTTTCAAACAAAGCTTTGTCTTCTTCTGTTAAATCCGTTACAAGTGCAGGCTCATCAAACTGAACCCACTCTGTTTCCAATGCATTAAACCGATTTAGTATTTCGACATAAGCCTTTGATATATCTTCCACAAAATCCTCTGTTTTGCTGCCGTCTTGATATCTTGCCAATTTTAAAAACGTGAATGGACCAATAAGTACAGTTTTTGTATTAATTCCTAAATCGTTTTCCTCCTCATACTCTTCCAAAGGTTTGTTGC
>JAUUNJ010000046.1 GCA_030844625.1 Roseburia sp.
CTTTTATTTCAAGAAGCCACAATAATATTGGTCAGCAATGTGCATATACACAGCATCTATATTCCATTATTGATGGTGATAATGTTTACCCTTTTATTTTTGGTGGTCAATTTTGCAATTCTTATGTATACGAAAATAGCCATTGGCTAATTAACCATATCCGTTTTGATCTTATGTTTGAGTCTGGTAATAACTCTTATGTTAAGGACAAATGGAAACTAATGGACTACGCAATTTTCTTTGGTCACAAACCAATGATTAATGTTGAACTTGAGTCACCTTGGATCGCGATTCCTCATGATGACGAACCACTTAGTAATGCTGAACAAATTTTTGAATTAGAATATAGAAACAACATTGGAATGGACGGTGGTGCTTTTAACTTATCACATGAAATCTTTTCAGATTCTGTTTTTTTGAACTACTCTTCACACCAAAATGTTAATAAAAATTATTCAACTTCTTCTGATAGTGATTACTACGGAAGGAAGGCTGCGTCTAACTTTTTTAAATCAAAACAACATAAAGAAGCACGACTTCAGCATATTGTTACTATGGCTGAATTGGAAATTAATGATGATTGTGCCACTGCATATATGATTAGGAGTGAATACAACAGAATAAAAAATAATATTTACAATAAACATACAATCCACTGCCAACCTTTAACTGCAGTTCATGCTATCAAAGCTATTCGTGAAAACGGAGTATGGAAAATGAAAGAAATGTCATATTTTCCAATAATGGAATTTATGCCTATTGATGACAATTGTATTGTTTATGATGAACTTATTTGTGGAGATTCTATGTGGAAAAATATAAAAAATAAATTTATCATACATTCTTGACATTTTTACTACAGCATCAGATATTATTAACAGGAGGTATTGAGATGTCGACTGCTTATAAAATCATCAAAGTGATTACAAACAACATTGTCCGTGCACAGGATATAAATGGCTCTGAAGTGATATTAATTGGAAAAGGAATTGGTTTTGGAAAGCATGCACATGATTTAGTTTCATCTTGTTCTGTAGAAAATACCTTTATTTTAAAAGATAAAAAAGAAACAAGTTTGTACAAACAGATTTTACAAACTACCTCTCCTAAATTAATTGAACTTTCAAACGAAATAATACTATATATACAGCAACGAACTAATAAACCGTTAAATGAGCATATACATATTGCATTAACTGATCATATTACATTTTTAGTTCGCCGTTGCAAAATGGGTGTCCCTATTGATAACCCTTTTATTTACGAAACAAACAATTTATACCCCAAAGAGACTCAACTCGCTAGAGAAATAATTCAGATTTTAGAGGACAGACTAAATTTAAAAATTCCTGATAGTGAAGTTGGTTTTATAACTTTACATATTATCAGTTCTATAACTAATATGCATATATCTGATATTCAGATCAGTAATGCTCTTATTAGTGATTTAATAAAAATAATAGAAAGACAAATTGAATCACCAATCAACAGGCAAACTCTTGTTTTTTCTCGTTTAGTTACTCATTTGAGGTTTGCTATTGAACGTATTAATCGCGGCGAGGTTATGAAAACGCCTTTAGAATTTGAATCTCTTGTTGAGAGTACATATCCTAAATGTTATGCTCTTGCTCTCAAACTGACTGCCGTAATGCAAAATGAACTAAAAAAGTCTGTTGATAAAACGGAAGCAATTTATCTTGCTTTACACATATATCAGCTTATCGTCAAAAGTTAATATTTACAAAAGTATAACCTTTTTATTTATCTATTCCATACGATTAAAAAATATACTACTGATTTAATTCTCAACCTTTCAAAATCGTATTGTTACTGTGTTGTCATTCAGGTATCAAAAAGTCCACAAAGCCTTTATTTATGGGCTGTGTGGACTTATTTTCCTTATCTACAATATTTGTAATGCTATCTGGTAATACTAAAGATTCAAAACCAGTACTACCTTTCAAAGAATTTCTACCAATAATTTTAATACTGTCCGGCAAAGTAATATTTTTTAGACTGGTGCAATTGCAAAATGCTCCATATCCAGTTTCTGTTACAGTTTCCGGTATATAAACCTCCTTTAAATTCACAGAACCAGAAAATGCAGATGATGATATTTTCTTCGTTCCTGATTCAAAAGTCACCTTTTCAATTCCACTATTTTCAAAAGAATAAAATATATCCATCAATATTTTAGGAATAAACATTTCAGTTAAACTCGAGCATCCACTAAACACATCCCTGTTTATGTAAGTAGTCGTTTATTTCGGCTTACTGATTTGATATGTTGCCAAAATGTTGCCATTAACATTCACTCTCTAGTTACCAAAAAACTTCATATTAATATATTGTGCTGTATTATCAAAATCACCGTATATGTATTTTTTATTGATTCCAACCATATCTAACTCTTTCATAATCTCTTTTTGATTATCTACTTGTATAACCATACTGGGGGTTATTTTCTGTACCATCAATCCGCCCATTTCATCGATATCAGTTGTATAAGTATTGGCAACAGTATTTCACTTGTACCGGCACAGTTGTCTTATTATCTGACCTATACTTTCCTTATATTGATTAAAAAAGATTTTTCGTCTATACTTTGGAGTAAATACGATGTGGTATTTACATAACCACTTTGTATGAGCTAATCCATTAGATTTATTAGCCATTAAAATCACCATCCTTTCTTACAATTGTAGCTTGAACAACTATATTGTAACGGACTGGTGATTTTTTTGTATAACACATTGACTCCACCCGCATAGCAGGCAATGTCGTCAACTTAAGAGGATTTAATTTAATAAAAACTAATAAAATAAACCCATAAAATTATAAAAAACACTTGACAGGACAGCCAAAAAATGTTGCCTCGCATTGATTATATTTTCAATGCGAGGTGATTTTATGAATACAAAATTATTAACATCTATTTTACAACGTTCCAATGAACTTATCACATCGGAAAGTTTTCTGACAAAACATCGTATCGGCAATGCTTTTACACGTTCAGGGAAACTTTCTTTTCAAAATCTGATTTATTTTATACTTCAGTCAGTTCATAAGTCCATATCTATAAATTATTCGCAGTTCCTAGACAGTTTTTCATCAGAAATTCCACCATTTGTATCGAAACAGGCTGTTTCCAAAGCAAGGCAGGGTATTTCACATGAGGTGTTTATAGAACTTTTTCGTCTTTCTGTGGAGCAGTTCTATAGTCAGTCATCTGACCTGCATACATGGAATGGATTTCACATATATGCTGTTGATGGAAGTACCATACAGATTCCGGAATCAGAAGAAAACTATAAGATATTTGGTGGGAATCCCAATCAAACAGCGAAAATTTCGCCCCTTGCTTCTGTATCAGTTCTTTATGATGTAATGAATGATATATTAGTTGATGTCTCGCTTCATTCATACCGTCAAAATGAAAGAGAATCTGCCAAAGCCCATATGAATTTTCTACCAGGATTCTCTAACAGCATAACAGTGTTTGACAGAGGATATCCCTCCGAGAATATGTTCCGTTTTCTGAATTCGAAAGGAATTCTGTTTCTTATGCGTGTTCCTAAAAAATTTAAAAAAGCTATATTTGAAAAGGAAGATGTTCTGTTTACATGTCCATCTCATGGAGATAAAGAACCTCTTACATTAAGAAGCGTTCATTTTCTGCTGGAGGATGGAAGTACCGAATATCTGGTGACAAACCTGATGCCTGAACAGATTCCGACAGAAAAATTTTCAGAATTATATCGTCTTCGATGGGGAGTTGAAAGTAAATACAGGGAACTAAAAAACCGTCTTGAAATAGAATGCTTTAACAGTATTAAGCCTGTCAGTGTCCGGCAGGAGTTCTTTGCTGCAATGTATTTATCTAATCTGGCTGCAATCGTGAAGAGGAAGAGCGATTCCATGATTGCTGATTCTGTTAACAACAGACATGATTACCAGTCCAATCGCAGTTATATATTAAACCGGATAAAGTGCAACATAATCGTTCTTCTGAGATCCTCTGAATCTGTACGCAGAAAAGTAATTTCACGGATAATGGAGGAAGCATGCAGAGTTCTTTCGATTGTACGTCCTGATAGAAAATTTGGCAGGTACCGGAAACATACCAGACGGCGATATTACAATCATATGAAAAGTTGCATTTAAATGAAAATATAACTTAACAAATGTAGGATTGTTTCAAAAAAAGAACAGTCCTGTTTATAATGCAATTATTTTTAAGAGTAACGTTATTGCTTTGCTTCAGTTCAGCCTTTTTAAAGTTACTCCTCTTAAGTTGACGACATTGCCCGCATAGCAGGTGGGTTATAGTTCATTTATCTTGTAAATAAGATAAAATAAATTCCAAGTCTTCAGCCTTCACACTCTTTATTTCACCCTCAAAATATAACAAACTTCTTTCTGATGATATATATGCTTTATATCCATTTTTGAAATCTATAGTAACATCATATTCATTTTTATTTCCAACACTTTCTGACATATTATTAACAATATTTTCGATAACATCTATAACCTTGTCCCTTTCTTCTCCTGAAAGCGTAATAGAAACAGTAGCATTCGATATAATCAATTCAGAGCTTCCAACACTGAATACAGTTAAGGCATTTTCTCCTCCTTTATATTTATTGCCACAAAAAAATATTAATGCAATAATCAATATAACTATTAACAAAAATAATAATATAATCATAATTTTATTTTTCATCTAACTCTCCTATTTTAGGTAAATGACACCATCTATATAATTATAATTTACATAGACAATACTTTTGCTTTTTGAAGTATACCATCCATTATTAACTTTTATGAAATTAACATATCCTCTAGTTCTTCCAGCTATACCATAATATCTAGCCTACCCCACCCCCACAACCCAATGATTTCCATATACTGGTTCATTGCTTAAACCAACTATACATGGCTTTTTTGAATCAATGCAATTCATTATTTTTATTATTGGGGAAGTTATTACATTTGCTTTTGTCACATATGTGCAATTTTGTGATTTGTTTACAGATTTAGATATTTATTAATACCACTTTTTACAGCAGAATAACCCGTACCGCTTCCATCATCACCTAATAATTTTTTAAAATTATTTACCAAATTTTTCTGCTTTGTCATGCAGTTTTCAATGTTCTGATTGATTAAAAATGTAAGATTACATTTTTCTTTAAATTTTGTTTTTTAGACTTGACTTTTAATAGTTAGTCTTTTCTCTTTGATTAATATCATGAGATATTAGAAGAATATTCCAATATATAATTTAATTCAAGCAAGAAAACAACATTCATATCAAATTTAACCAAATTATTTTTTTCTTAACTACATAATTAAAAAAATTAACAATCCCCTGTGTACTCATTTAGTATATACTCTAATATTAAATTTTCTCCTTAATCATAAAATTCTCATGTCAAATGTAAGCAAGAATATAAATACTTGAAATAACAAACATCTTATTCTCTATAATCCTTTCTTCCCCATCCCATATTGTCACTGTATTGTCACGAAGGTATCAAAAATCCACAAATCCTTTATTTATGAGCTTTGTGGATTCATTTGTATTATTCAAACTCGGCGTATTCTTCATTGTTCTTAACTATATTTGTTTAAGTTGCATGCAAATACACACTCGTTTTTACTTCAATTACATCATTTATTCTGACCTGCTGATTTTCTGTTGTCAAAGTGTTGCCACGCTATTTTTATTAAATTATTATACTGTTCACAGATTGATTTAATATCTCTAGCTCTTACACTTTATTTACTTTCAATATCTTCAACAATTTTTTCCGATACAGAATGAATTCAAAAATCAAATTTCATAACCGTATTATTAAAGCATCTCTTAAAACCTAATCTTTCGTATAAATATGCAGAATGACCACACGCACCAAGCGTCACTACTTCTGCACCGTTATTTAACAAGTCATTAATTGCACAAGAACATAATAATGCTGCCGCTTTTCTTCTTCGATATTTTTCGAGAGTTGATACAAATTCTAATGAAGCTGTATTATTATTTTGGCTTGTCGCACACGTTGAGACGGCAAGCCCATTAATTTCAGCCAGATAGATACTTATATTATTGCTTTCCACCCATGTAAAGTAATAGTCTGCATCAATCATATCCCAACCATGCAATGCTGTATTAACCACATCTATCCACAATTTAAAATCTTTCTTTGTACTTATTTTTCGGCAAATGACAGGACTGTATTTCTCTTCATAGGGAATAAAATCTTTTTTGTGTAATAACATCGTAGGTTCCGGAGAAGATGCACCTTCTGACAAATCTTTAAATCCATTTTTCTTCATAATATCAATAATATTATCCGGCGTTGCATCTGGCGTTACATGCCATATTTGTGGCACCTTTCCTTCTCGAATACCCTGAATAAGCGTCCTCAATTCCGTTTCGGGGTTTTCTTCATTCAAATGGATACGAAAAGCGATAGACGGCCCTTTTGCTCCTTTATATGGAATAATCCAGCTAACAGAACCCTCATAAAGATCAATTATATCAGCTTGTGCAAATATTTTATAATAATTATAGTAATTCTGAACAATAGTTTGGAACATCTTTGCCTTACCTCTTTGAAGTTACATATTTTTGCATGATATCATTTGGTATTTCAATCTCATATTCACAGGTCAAATCTCCATTTAAAACTGAACGAACTACTTTACCTTTCAGTTTTCTTCCCATAAATGCTTCTGTAAAATTCATTACGTGACCTAAGCTACAATTACATAATGCAGGTGACACAACGTTTTCTGATAAAATAGACTCCTTTGCAAAAGGGCAGTGACAAGCATGATATCGTTTCATTTTTTCATTAGTGGCATTTAAATACTCTTTCATGTTACAAGGGAATGCCATACAGTACAGTTTGTTTCCCTCCCGAACAGGAGCTAACATTCTCAGATTTTCTTTTATAAATGCTAATACCTCATCCGAAATTTCCTGTCCATAAAAATCCTTTTTTTCACTGTTCAACTCAATAAAATAATTCAATTCATCATTTAAATGCTTATTCAGAAAATCATCTAAATTACCTATTTCTATAAACTCTTTGTGAGCCCCTTCACATTGAGATGGATGTAATCCATGTCTCACTTTGTATAATATTTTTTTCAAGGTTTCTTCATCTGCCATTTCTTTAAACCGTTTCATAAACAGATACATATTATGGCATTGACATTTGTATTCGGAGTCTATGTCAGGTAACTCAATATTTTTAACAAGTTCATTCCAAAAAATTTCTCCCAATTCAGCGCAAATTTCTCTTTTAAAAGTAGCAATTCCAAATTTTTTGTCGTAAACTATTTTAGTATCTCCCATATCTCCTCCTAAAATTTAATCTATAACTCCATTTGCTAGTTTGATTAAATTTTATTTTATCACTCAAACTCCTGTCCGCAAACTTGTTGTGAGGTTGTTCGATTTGATTTTGTGTTTAATGTAAGTTCATTTATGTACTGTTTATATACTTTTTATGTATTTATTTTACTTTGTATTGTCATTTTATTGTCACAACGACAATATGTAATTGTATTATAATCTTTAATTAGACAAACTGGAAGTTGTAAAAAAGCCATACACCACGTCATTTTGCATACTTTTCCCATAACTCAACCAACGGATATTTTAAATCTTCAATCCCTGTAATATCCCTACCATCATATGCAAAGCCTGACCATTTTTTAGATTTATCTGTAAAGCCCATTATTTCTAAATTTTTGAACGCACCATAAAAATCATATTCTTCTTCAGGAATTTCATACAATTGTAACAATTTATAATCATCAAATTTTGAAATAAAACCACGTCTACATATTCCATCTTTATCTCGCAAGAAACCTAAAACAAACAATCTCCCACTATCATCTGATTCAATATATTTCGGTTCAACTTTATCTCCACCATCAACAATATGAATTCTTTCAAAATTATCTGTATTATAAATAGCTATTTGAGAATGCAAAAAATCATGATTTTCAATATTGTAAAATTTTTTTCCATCTCTAGAAAAACAACACCCTTCATCTAGTGCACCATCAATTTTTGAAAATCTAAATTTTTTTATTAACTTCATCTCCTCAAGAGAATATATCGCTAATTTTCCTTCTGCCGATTTGACAACTAATATATTTTTAAGTGGCGAAAAATAAGCATTATACGCATATTTCATATCCTTGAATTTTGCTATTTCATCTCCGGTTTTTGCATTAAAAACATATACAGCTTGTCCAGTTGTTCCTACACAATACTCACCATTTGAAACATAACTCCAAAATTTCTTCATGCCTCTATCCTCTACTAGTTCCTATTTCCTTTTTTTCATTAGCCATCTGAATAAATAACATATAACAAATCCTATACAACACCCTATTGAAATTGTTCCAATAAACAACAAGATAAATACTAACATATAATTAACATAAAAATTGGACACAAATTCACAAATGACATATACGATAATAGATATAATGATTGAAAATACATACGTCCTTTGCTGCTTCATTTGCAATCCAATCATAATTGCAATAACCATTCCAATAATCATAAATATAAATGTATCAGACTCAAATAATTCTTGAAGTATTGGTAAATTTTTCATGATAATATTTCCTTTCAAAACCAAATTTCTATTTACATTCTAATCTCAACTTTAAAATACTGTTCTTGAAATTTCACCTGTTCCATAATTTCATCTGGTGTAAAGGAAACATTCTCTGGTGCCACAACCCGTTTTTCTTCAACGTCATCAAATCTATGTACAACAGCTATTACTTTACCTACATGAGAGTTATTCGCCAAAAACTGCTCATAACTTAATAAATCAGCCTCTTTCGTCTTGTTTAGAACCTCTATTAATAAATCTTCAGGATAAAATATTTTATATGGTTTGTTCCAAAATGTCTTTTTTTCATTTTCAAGCAAAGTTCTCACTTTGTCCCTTATATACTTACTTTTACTATTACTTGCACCACCACATAAAAACACAACTATATACTGTTCTCTAAATTCACAATATATTTGCTCATAAATATCCTTAACTATTCTGGATATTTCTTTATTTACTTTGTCTTTTTGTTCTTCGATCAATTCTTTAACCTCATCTCATTCAAAATATTATATCTTTAAGGTTCTATAATTCCGTTTTCTGCAACAGCAACTTGTATGAACACTCTCATATCCTCAAACATTAAATTCCTACCAACTATACCTTTCCCCTACCAAATTTGTTGGTCCACCAAAGCATTACACAATCAAATCCAGCATTCTTTATCAATTTATATCTTTCCTCAAAAGTGACATTATAGCCTTTACTATATCCCAAACAATCATATTTTCCTATCATTTGAATCACCTAACAAATTCCAATTTTCTCTATGTTTAACAACACAACAAGCGACAATATTTAATTCTTCTATACTGTATAGGATACTTTTCTATAAAATCTATACACTTCTTCAAATTCATCATTAATATCTTTGTAACTTCTTTTATCCACCAACTCAAATCCTATTCTTTCAGCTACTTTCCAAGATGCTTCATTATTATCCTTTATCGTTGCAATAATTTCGGGCAAATCATAGTTTTCAAAAAAATATTGTAAGTATAAACTGCCTGCCTCCGTAGCATATCCTTTATTTCTATACTTTGCTCCTATAAAATAGCAAATTCCAACGGCATCTAAATCATCATAATATGAACATCCTACAGAACCTATTACTTCACCAGTATTTTTCTCTTCTAAAGTGTATGCCAAATATTCCTTTAATGGATTGTTTTTTTTATTTAATTCTGTCGTTTCTTTAATCCAATTGTCCATCCATTCATAACAGTCTTTATCAAATCCAACTTCCTGTAAACTTCCATCTAAAGCCATATTTGCAAAAACTTTTGCATCTTCTGATTCTAATAAACGAATGATTAAATTTTTACTTTCTGCCATAATCATTATCTTTTCGCTCCTTGTTTTATCAAATTGATAGTTTATCTCTTATTTTTTTTGCTATTTCAGTGTTTATATTCTTGTTAGAGTTACCTTCTGTCCAACCAAATCCATCTCCCGTATATCTTGGAAATATATGTAAGTGGTAGTGACCAACATCATTGAATTCTCCACCATTTTGCATAATACTGTAGCCATTGGGCTCATATACATCTTTTAAGGCGGTTACTATCTTTTTTGATACAATCATTAAGTGTGCAAGAAGTTCATCTGGTATTTCATCAACATCAAGATAATGTTCTTTAGTAATAAGTAAAATATGTCCTTCATTTATAGGAGCCATATCCATGAAAGCCATTACCTGTTCATCTTCATATACAAAATCTGTTACTATTTGTTCTTTATGGCAGAAAACACAGTTCATTGTTCTTATCTCCTATTCTTCCAATTTTAATCATTATAGCATATGAAAAATATAATAAATATATAAAATCCATCAATTCCATACCATACGATAAAAAATATACTATTGATTTGATACTCAATTTTCCTAAATCGTATTGTCATTTTATTGTCACACAGGTATCAAAAAATCCACAAAGCCTTTATTTATGGGCTCTGTGGACTCATTTGTATTATTCAAACTCCCTACCGGGAACCTTGTTTGGTTAATTTTTGATTGTTTTTCGCGTTGTTTTATTAACATATTTGTTAATTTTGTATTTATTATTTTGAGTATACAACTAAACAGGTATCATACGGGTATCATATAATAGCTAACTTATAGTAAAAAAGTGTTTCTATTTACCACTAAAATTTCAATAATTAATAATGACTTTTTTATCACAAATAAAGTTATGCTTCAACTTGTGTAGTAGTAACAATATCCAGCAAATTTAATAATTTCTGTTTACTATTGTCTATTTCCTTATATCTTTTAATTAATTCACCTTGAGCATCTATATCAAACTCTCCCTTTTTATTAATCGGAATCTCTATTCCAACCATTTTTATATTTTGAAGTGAAGCTCTATAAGTGCGATTAAAGCCATACAAACTTGTTGACTCCCTTAATTGGTAATACACATATTCGCTTAAGATATTGTTGTCCAACACTTGCAATCTTCCACAATGATCCGTTGTCGCAAATTGCTGATGTTTGGGAATATATCCCCACTCAAAATTCCCATCAATTCCCCATATAATTGAAGCTAACTCAAAAGAGCTCAAATTTGATTTTTTTATGTATCCAAATAGTTTATTAGGATTCGCACTATATAAAGGAATTCCATTATCTAAAAGTTGTTTCTTCAATATACGTTTTCCAATCGATAACGAAAAATAATCATCCGATAAATAAACAGTTTTAGTTTCTTTGCACTTATCTAATACAACTATGCTTTCTTTCAACCTATCACGGTAACCCTTTAGAACTATCTGAGTGTCCTCAATCAATGAATATTTTTTTACAATTTCTCTTTGTCTTTCTAAATCAAAATTACCATTTTCATTAACTGGAATTTCTATACTCATTTTTCGAACTTTATCTTTACTGGCGGTTTTGCTCCACACAAACCCTTGCTCAAGCAACAGTTGTTGTAATACAATCCTAACATATTCCAAATCAATACAATTCTTGTATTGATCTAATAAAATAAGAGGACGTTGATGGTCATTCGTTGAAAACTTATGTTTATGATAAAAGACATATCCTATCGAGCCTTCTCTATTCCATGCAAGACAATTGGAAAAATACTTTACACCTGGCATTCCATCTTCTACAAAACCAATTGGTGTTTCTGTCATCTTCCCTCCATAAACAGGAATATCCCCAGGATGTTTATTAATAAATTCCTCTGTTATCCCCTTTATGGAAGGAAACACAAATAGTTCACTTAATAACATAGAGGTTGTCTTCATTTTTCTTCTCCCTCCAATATAAAATCTAAATAATTTTTTATATCTCCTACAATTCCCCAAAAATCTTGCTCTGAAATAGTTTCTTTCTCTGCCAAGATTCCAAGTTTTTCCCTCTCTTCATCTGACCATATATTATCAATCAACCAATTATCAAGATTGT